>CAYNIS010000239.1:0-5945 GCA_964397055.1 uncultured Rhodospirillaceae bacterium
TGCCGGCGATCTTGCCGGCGTCTCCATGGGCGAGGTCGAGCAGGCGACGATCCAGCTGACCCGGCGTCTGAGCCAGGCTGCGGCCGGAACGGGCGCCGCGGTCGGCGCGCTCGAACGTCTCAGGCTGACCTCTCAGGAGCTGCAGCGCCTTCCCCTCGACCAGCGCATCGCCGCCATCCAGGACGCACTGGCGCGTTACGTACCCGAGGCCGAGCATGCGGCGGTCGCCTCCCAGCTCTTCGGCGATCGCGCCGCGCTGACCTTCCTGCGCATCGACACGGCGACGCTCAGGACGGCTACGCAGGACGTCCGGGACTTCGGCGTCGTGGTGTCGCAACAGGACGCGGCCCAGATCGAGCGCACCAATGACGCCATCTCTCGCCTCGGGCTGATCTGGCGCGGGGTCTCGAACCAGTTGGCTGTCGCCGCCGCGCCGGCGCTCGAAGCCGTCGCCAATGCGCTGGCCGCGATCTCACGCACGACCGGTCCGCTCGGACAGGCCATTCGGCTTCTGTTCGACAATCTCGGACGGCTTGCCTCGATCGCCGCCGCCTTCGTCGGGCTGATGGCCGGGCGCTTCGTCGCCAGCATGGTGGTGGCCGCGGTCTCGGTCCGTGGGCTTGCCACCGCGCTCGTTTTCCTGCGTGGGGCGATCATCCGCACCGGCATCGGCGCGCTGGTCGTCGCGGCTGGCGAACTGATCTATCAGTTCGGGCGGCTGGTGCAGGCCACGGGTGGCTTCGGCGCGGCGCTCAATCTGCTGGGCGATGTGGCGCGTGAAGTGTGGGACCGGATCGGTCTGCTCGTCGAGGTGTTGAAGAACCGGATTGCCGCAGCCTGGCTCGGCATTCAGGCGAACGTTGCGGACGCACTGCAAGGCGCCCTTGATGCCGTCGTCGCCTTCGGCAATCGGACCGTCAACGTCTTCCAGGGCGCATTCGACGCCATGGTGGCGATCTGGAGTCGACTGCCGGCAGCGATCGGCGATTTTGCCATCCGGGCGGCCAATGCGCTGATCGCCGCCGTCGAATGGATGCTGAACGGCGCCACGCGCGGCATCAACGGCCTGGTGCAAGGGATTGGCGCCGCGCTTTCAGCGATCGGCATCGAGACCGAAATCAGACTCGTTCCGGATATCGATCTTGGCCGGATCGAAAACCAGTTCGCGGGCGCCGCCGAAGGCGCTGGTGCGGCTGCGCGCGACGCCTTTGCGGCCGCCTTCGAGACCGATGCATTTCGCGTTCCGGATCTCGGATTCTCCGCCTTCGCGGAGGATGCCCGTCGCGCTGCGACAAGCGCCCGTGAAACGGCGAATGCGCTTGGTGAACTTGCCGGCGCGCCGCTGGAGTCGGTCGCCGCCCTCCGCGAGGCGATGGCTGGAGCGAACACCCAGATCGATGAGGCTGCTGCCGCGACGGAGCGACTTGACACCGCGTTCGGCGCGATCGGTGGCGGCAGTGGCGATGAGGCAGGTGATGGAGCGGGCGCCAGAGGCTCGGCCGGACGTGCCGCTGCAGCCAGCCGCGAAGCCGGTCGGGAGATCAAGACGGCGGCTGACGAGGCCGCAACGGGCTGGGCCGCCGTCAGGGACGAGCTCGCGCGCTACGCGGAAGAAGCCGCGAACTGGGGCAAGGGCCTCGGCAATGCGCTCACCAGCGCTTTCCGATCGGCCGAGGACGCCGTCGCCAAGTTCGTGACGACCGGAAAGCTCGACTTCAAGGCGCTCGCCGACAGCATTCTGGCCGACATCACCCGCATTGCGCTGCGCTCGGCGATCCTCGGGCCCCTCGCGAACGCGCTCGGCGGTATGGGAAGCGGCGGCGGGATCTTCGGCAAACTCTTCGGTGGGGGCGGCATCCTGTCGGGCATCTTCCATGCGGGCGGCATGGTCGGCGCGCCTGCTCCGCAGCGGCTCGTACCGGCGCTCGCCTTTGCCGGCGCGCCGCGCCTGCATGGCGGCGGCGTCGCTGGCGGATTTGCCGGTCTGCGTCCTGACGAGGTTCCCGCCATTCTCCAGCGGGGCGAGATGGTGCTGTCGCGCTCCCAGCTTGCAGCGTTGGGTTCGGCCCGCGACACGCGCCCGCCCGTCAATGTCGTGATGAACATCGCGACACCCGACGCCAACAGCTTCCGCTACGCGCAAGGCCAGATCGCGGCGGACGCCGCCCGCGCCATGGAACGGGCGCGGCGCAATCTCTGACGGATCGACAGATGAGTGGATTTCACGAGGTGCAGTTCCCGCCCGACATCTCCTATGGGGCGTCGGGCGGGCCGGGCTACTCGACCACGGTCGTGACCACGGTGTCGGGCCATGAACGGCGCAACGCGAACTGGGCCGATGCGCGGGGCAAATGGAACGTCGCGCATGGCCTCAAGAAGCGGGAACAAGTCGCGGCGCTGATCGCTTTTTTCCGCGCCCGCAAGGGCCGCGCCTATGGCTTCCGCTTCAAGGACTGGACCGACTACCAGGCATTCGCGCAGGTGCTGGGCGTCGGCGATGGCGCCAACAAGACCTTCCAGCTTATCCGGCGCTACGCAAGCGGCGGCGAAATCGAGACGCGCATCATCGCCAAACCCGTCACCGGAACCGTGAAGATCTATCGCGACGGTGTCGAGGCCGCATCAGGGTGGTCGGTCAATACGGCCACGGGACTTGTGACCTTCACGACCGCGCCTGCGTCCGGTGTTCAAGTGACGGCGGATTTCGAGTTCGACGTGCCCGTCCGCTTCGACAGCGACCAGATGGATATCACCATCGAGACCTATCAACTCGGCAGCTGGGGCCAGATCCCCGTGCCGGAGATCCGCCCATGAAGTCCACATCGACAGCACTCGCGACCCACCTGGCGGGGCCCGTGACGACGCTCGCCACCTGCTGGCGCATCACGCGGGTCGATGGCCGGGAGTTCTTCTTCACCGATCACGACCGCGATCTCGTCTTCGATGGCGATGTCTTCAAAGCCAGCTCGGGCTATTCGCGCACCGCGATTGCCAACGACTCAAGCCTCAGCGTCGACAATCTCGATGTCGAGGGCGTGTTCGACGACGAGGCGATTGCCGAGGAGGAGCTGCGCGCCGGTCTATTCGATCAGGCCGAAGTGCGCATCTTCCTGGTCAATTGGGCCGATCCTTCGATGGGCGCACTTCGCATGCGGCGCGGCTGGTTCGGCGAGGTGGTCATGACCGAACAGGGCGTCTTTCGCACCGAGCTTCGCGGCATGACGCAGGCGCTCTCCCAGCGCATCGGCGAGCTCTACAGCCCGGAGTGCCGGGCTGATCTGGGCGATCCGCGCTGCAAGGTGCCCATCCACCCGCCCGAGATCCAGCGTTTGACCGCCTACTCGGTCGGCGACACCGTTCGCGTTCGCACCTCCTCGGCGCTCACGACGATCGGCATTCCCTTCGTAAACCCCGGCTTCGATGCCGGTAATCTCTCCGGCTGGACCGTGGCCTCCGGCTCGGCAGCTGCCAAGACCGCGAGCGGAACGCTTGGGCCGAAGACCGGCACGCATTTCCTCGAAGGCGGCAATGTCGCCAGCTGCGAGCTGCGCCAGACCGTCGAACTCGCCGATGTGCTCGACGCGGGTATCCTCGACGCGGGCGACTACCGCCTGATCGTCGGCGGATGGCGGGCCAATGGCGGCGGCAACACCGTTGATCAGGGGCGGCTGCGCGTGCAGCTGCTCGATGAACTGGGCGCCGTGCTCGCCACCCCGCTCGACACTGGCAATGAGGCGATGACCGGCGTCTGGACATTCCGCCAGGTCGCCGACGCGCTGGCGCCGCCGGGCACCCGGCAGCTGCGCGCCATCTTCAACGGCACGAGGGTCAGTGGCTCGGTGTGCAATGCTGCGCTCGATGCCGTCGGCGGCTTCTTCACCGACACGACGACGGGCGTCGCCACTGCGGCCGTGTTCGAGGACCGCATCTACCGCTGCGTTGGCGCAGGTACGACGGCTGCTGATCAGCCAGCCTACGACACATCCGTCGGCCAGCAGACCACCGACGGAACGGCCGTTTTCGCGGCCATGGAGTCGTGGAGCCGTGCCGGCATCGTCACCGATGTCGTCGACCGGGCGGTGTTCACCGCATCGATCGACAAGCCCCGCGCGGCCGACGGCTGGTTCGCCGGTGGCGTGTTGACCTGGGAGAGCGGGCCCAATGCCGGACGCTCGATCGAGGTGAAAGCGTGGACCCAAGGCAGCGGGCGGATCGAGCTGTTCCTGCCGATGGGATACGCGATCGAGCCCGGCGATGCCTTCCGCATCCATCCGGGCTGCGACAAGCGCCTCGATACCTGCATCACCCGTTTCGCCAACGTCCTCAACTTCCGCGGCGAGCCCTACGTGCCGGGGCAGGACGCCATGATGAGCTATCCCGATGCCCGCTGAGATCATCACATCCGAGACGATCGTCGCTGAAGCGCGCGGCTGGCTCGGCGTGCCCTGGCGGCATCAGGGGCGCACGCGTGCAGGCGTCGATTGCGTCGGGCTGGTGGTCTGCGTCGCCCATGCGCTCGATCTTTCGGACTACGACAGCACGGGCTACAGCCGCCGCGCGCAGGGTCAGGGGTTCGTCGAGCATTTCCGGGGCAACATGGACGGCGTCGCCATCCGCGATGCCCGGCCAAGTGACGTGCTCGTCTTCGCCGACCAGGCCTATCCCTGCCAACTGCGGTTTCCTGACAGAACGGCTCGGCTATCCGCATCTGCTGCACGCCCATGCGACGCGCCGGCAGGTGATCGAAGAACCCTATGCCGGCGAATGGCCGGAAAAGATCAAGTTCGCCTTTCGCTTTCGCCATCCCGGATCCTGATTTCTCATGGCCATTCTCGTCGCAGTAGGTGGGGCCGCGCTCGGCTCCGCTGTCGGTCTCGGCTGGCAGGCCGGCTGGCTGGTGGGCTCCGTCGTCGGCAGCCTGCTGTTTCCGGGCAAGGGCCAGAACGTCACCACCGAGGGCCCGCGTCTCGGCGATCTGACCGTCTCGTCCTCGGCTTATGGCGCATCGATCCCGATCGGCTACGGGACGCTGCGCATGGCCGGCAACATGATCTGGTCGTCGGGGATCCGCGAACAGCAGAACGTCACCCGCACTCGCTCAGGCGGCAAAGGCGGCGGCGGCGCCACCCAGACCTCGGTCACGTATTCCTACTTCGCGTCCTTCGCGCTCAGCTTCGGCGAGGGGCCGGCCGAGGACGTGCTTCGGATCTGGGCAGACGGCAAACTCATCTACGACAAGACCGGCGCGAGCCCCGACGTCGCCAAACCCGATCTCAAGTTCCGTTTCCATTCGGGGACGGAGGATCAGCTGGCCGATCCGCTGATCGAAACGCACGTCGGCGCGGGCCGTGCGCCCGCCCATCGGGGTCTTGCCACCATCGTCTTCGAAGACCTGGCGCTCGCGGACTTTGGCAACCGCATCCCGAACATCACGGCCGAGATCACCTACCAGCGGGCGGCTCAGCAGCCCTACCAGCTGCTCGATTTCATCACGACGGGCGAAGGTGGATATTTCGGCACCTACCAGATCGACGACCTGGCCGTCGATTGGCGGCGCGGATACGGCTACTTCCTGGACAGCGATGTCAACGCCGCTGAGGCTGGGATCCGCCGCTTCAGCCTCCGGACCATGAAAGAAGACCGCCAGGCGCGGATGACGGACATCACGGCCGTCGCGCCCAACAACTTCCCGAGCAAGTTGTTCTGCGGTGAAGACGGGCACCTCTATGTCGTGACCGGATCGAGCAACTCACGCCCGATCCTGCGCATCGAACCGAACGCGCTCAAGGAGGTTGGCCGCTTCGGCTCTACCAGCAACGGCCTGACCAATTCGACCCTGCGGTTCGTCGCCACGACCTGGATGGCGATGGTGTCCGCTTACGGCCCCTCTGGCCGCGTCGACTTCCTGCTGACCGGCTCTCTCTTCGACGACGTTGGCCTGCTGC
>CAYNIS010000240.1:0-5942 GCA_964397055.1 uncultured Rhodospirillaceae bacterium
GTGCTCGACTGTGCCCCACTGATCGACGGCTCACCCGGCCTTGCGCCGCTCCGACAGGCCCGGGCTGCCGGCCTCCGCCGCGGCGGCGGCGTCCAGGCCGAGGGCGGCCCCGAGCCAGCTGGCGACGACCGCACCGGGCGCGAAGGACGGCTCGAAGCTGCCGTGGAAGCGCAGCACCTCGTCGGTCGGGTCGACCTCCAGGCCCAAGCTGCCCTGGGTCGCGGTCAGGCTTTCGACCAGCCGCAACAGCTGCAGCGCCGCATAGCGCTCCGGCGCCGCGGCGACCGCAGCCGTCAGGTCAAGTCCCGTCCGCCAATCATGGGTGGCCATTGCTGCCACACTCCCTCACGTTGACGGCTTTCCAGGACCAGTTCCACGAAGCTGTTGACGGAGACGTAGAGCGCCAGGAACTGACGCAGGACGGCCCCGAAAAGGAAGGCGCTGGTTTCGACGAAGTTGGCCTCGTCGACCAGGACGCGGACCTGCACCCCCTCGGCGAACCCGCGCCACACGTCACGGCCCAGGCGCCGCACCACGGTGCGGCATTCGATGTCGACGATGCCGGCGATTTCGCGCTGGCTCGACGGCCGATGCGGCGGGCAGTAGAGGCGCAGGATTTCCTGCAGCGTCTGGACGTGCCGGCCACGCCCCGACCGGTCGCTCAAGGACAGGTGATTGAGGGAGAGCTGGTTGACCAGCCGCCAAAGGGTGGAGGCATCCTGAACCGCCGGGACCGGCGTCGTCAGCCGGTCGACCAGCCGGATCGACGCCGGCACCTCCTCGTTCGCTTCGAGCTGGGTTCCGGCGTTCACCTGTTCGGCGAGGTCCCGGTTCGTGCACCACAGCCGGATCGTCGCGGTTTCGCGCGCCGGGCGCTTCGGCCGGAAGTCAGGCTCGACGAAGGCGACGGTGACATCCGTGCCGGGGCGTGCGCCGGCGGCGATGTCGCGCTTGGCGATCCAGAACATGTCGGGCTCCTCGCCCTCATGAGCGGTCGCCGCGGCGAAACCCTGGCCGAAGAACGGCGCCACGCGCCGTGGCGCGGGGTCGCCCGGCGCCGTCACCTCGACCGAGCGGATCGAATGGACCTCATAGACGTCGTCGGCGCCGAGTTCCGGGGTCACCTTGTAGTTCGTCTCCCGGTGGTCGAGCACGATCGGCTCGCCGGTGCGCTCGAACAGGTTGATGACCGGCGTGCAGCCGAGTTCCGCGGAGACCGCATCGAGATCGATGTCGCCGGGCAGCGGCCGGGACAGGCCGAAGAGAAGATCGACGGAGCCGCCGGGCGGTCGCGCCTCCAGCCCCTCGATGTCGAAGAACAGGAACTTCTCCGGCGCGACGAAGTACTCCTGCAGCAGGCGGTAGGCCGGGTGAGTCTGCGCCGGGTTCGGCAGGACCGCCTCGTCCTCGCCGAACCCCACCGCGTGGACGCGTATCGGCACGGCGCGCGCTCCGCTGGTGTCGCCCGCCGGGACGACATAGGCGGTCAGGAGATCGCCCGCCAGCAGTTCATAGAGGCGCATTGCATGTCGCCGAGGCCCGTTCAGGTGGACCCTGAGGCGACTAAGCTCGACCGTGGTGAGCGCAACGCCGTTGCCGCTCAGCTCGATCCTGAGCACCGTGTCGACCCGGGCCCGGTCGAACAGGTCGCGCGCACCCGGCAGTTCCTCTTCGATCGCACCCAGGGCGACCGGGTAGATGTCGACGTCATAGGCGGTTCGGAACCGGCACAGGATGTCGCCGCCGCCGCGCGCGTAAAGCGGGCTGCCACGGGCGACCCGGGCACCGCTGGCCGGGGGCGGGGCGGCGCGGCCGGCCCGGAACTGGGCGATGCCGATTGCCGGGATCGGCGCGGCGAGGCTCGGGTAGAGTGCTTCGATAAGGGCCGCCGGCGCGATCGCCAGGTCATCCTCGATCCGCCGGTGGATGCGCGCGGCAAGGAACGCGAAGCTTTCCAGGAGGCGCTCGATATGCGGGTCGCCGGAGCCTTCGTCCGACAGCTCCAGCCGGTTGGCGAGCTTGGGGAAGCGGCTGGCGAAATCGCGCCCGGCATTGCGCAGATAGCGCAGTTCGCGCTCGTAGAGTTCGAGCAGGCGGGTGTCCAGGCTGCCGACCATGGCCGTCAGCTCTCGGAGTGACCGTCGACCGGGCTGCCGCCCAGAAGGATCGGGAAGCTGACCGGGACCGGTCCAGTATCGGTTTCAACGGTGCCGGCGACGGCAAGGGTCACGGTCTGGGCCTCGAGGTCATGGTCCATCACCTCCACCCTTGGGTTGGCGAGGCGCGGCTCGTAGAAGCGGATCGCCCGCATGATGTCGCGGGCCAGACTGTCCCGGTCGCGCACGCTCGCCGGGTTGTCGAGCACGTGATCGGGCACGCCGAAGCCGAGCGTGGTGCCGGCGACCGGCGGCTTGTCCGGAACCGGCGAGCGGCGGGTGTTCACCAGTCGCTCCAGCTCGACCCCGATCGAGGCCAGCGCCTGATCGGGATCGAGCCGTCGCAACGGACGGCGTTCCGTGCGCTCCTGCCGGTTCTCGTCGGTCAGACGGTCGAACAGAAGCGCACGCGTACCTACCGGTCGGCGGGGCGGGCGCATGGCTCAGCGCTGGTCCCGTCTCACCGACGCCGCGATCAGAGGGCGACGCCGTTCAGGCGGTCCCAACCGAACTCGACGTTACCACCCATGCTGCCATCCGGGTTCTGCTGGGTGTAGGTGTCCTTGATGGTCGCGAAGTCGAACGAGATGCTCTCCAGCGGCAGGTCGGAGCTGCCGGTCGCGCCCCCCTGGTGCTCGAACGCCGCGACGAACACGTCGGTCATTTCGATCGTGCGCGCGACGACCATTTCGCCCTGGGAAAAACGGACGAACTCGAACTTGATGGTCGCGATCTTCATGCCCTGGCAGCACTGCTGCCACAGCTTCACCGACGACAGGTCGGCGACCTTCTTGATGTTGACCTTGGAATGGATCGACTTGTCGCGGGTGGCGCCACCGCGGGTCCGCTCCGCGGTCAGCGGCAGCTCGACGCGATAGTTGAACTCGCGGCAGGCAACGGTGTCCTCGAAGCCGGACGTCGTCACCTCGCCGGCGATGCCGTCGAGGGTCATGTAGATGTGCTCGAGTTCGCTTTCCGGCGTGCCGCCGGCGCTGAGGCCCGAAGTGTCGGTCATGTCACTCTCTCCTGACTGATGATCGTTGGGGTGTGGGCCATTTGTTCGCCAAGGGCCGGTTCATCCGACCTCACGCTTAGACCCTGGGAAGCAGCGAGGGGCGCCCGGGTTCCCTCGCATTCGAGGAAAATTCTCCGGAGCGCCCCGCTTCGCAGGATCAGGCAGCCGGCGGCGGCAGTTTCGCGACCATCCGGATGGAGGCGGAGATCTCTTCCAGCTGGAAGTGCGGGCGCAGGAAGGCGACCGCGGTGTACTCGCCGGGCGAGCCCGGGATTTCGCGGACGTCGACGCGCGCTTCGCGCAGCGGGAAGCGGGCCTTGGCGCCCTGGCTCGCATTGTCATCAAGCAGGATGTAGTCGGCCATCCAGGTCTGCAGGTAATCGCGGACGTTACCGGCGGTCTGGAACGAGCCGATCTTGTCGCGCAGCATCACCTTGAAGTAGTGAGCGAAACGCGAAGCGGCGAAGATGTACGGCAGGCGCGACGAGATCTTGGCGTTCGCGTTGGCGTCATCGGTGTTGTAGACCTTCGGCTTGTTGACCGTCTGGCCGCCGAAGAACGCCGCCTTGTCCGTGCCTTTGCAGTGGACGAGGGAGATGAAGCCGAGGTCCGACAGTTCCTTTTCGCGCCGGTCGGTGATCGCGATCTCCGTCGGGCACTTGAGAGCGACGTCGCCTTCGTCGGTCTTGAAGGTGTGCGCCGGCAGGCCCTCGACCAGGCCGCCGCCCTCGACGCCGCGGATGGCCGCCGTCCAGCCGTAGTTCGCATGCGCGTTGGTGACCCGCTCGGCGAGCGCCCACGCAGCCGAACCCCACAGGTACTTCTGGTGGTCGCGACCGTCGACGTCTTCGATGAAGTTCAGCTCCTCGACCGGCTTGCCCTCCGGCCCGTAGGGCAGGCGAAGCAGGATGCGCGGCAGGGCGAGCGTCACATAGCGGCTGTCGTCGGTGTCGCGGAACGACCGCCACTTCACATACTGGGTGCCCTCGAAGACCTTGGCGAGGTCACGACGGTTGCCCAGTTCGGTGTATCTGTCGATGCCGAACATCTGCGGGTTGGCACCGGCGATGAGCGGGGCATGCGCCGAGGACGCAACGCGGGCGAGGTCCTCGAGCAGGGCGACATCCGGGTTCGACGCGGAGAACTCGTAGTCGGCCATGATCATCGAATAGGGCGCGCCGCCGAAGGTGCCGTACTCTTCCTCGTACAGCATCTTGAAGAGGTGGCTCTGGTCGAAGTCGACCGCCTTCTCGAGGTCCTTCTGGACCTCCGACCGGGTCGCGGAGAACACCCGGAGCTTCAGCGTCTGGCTGGTCAGGGTGTTCATGACGAGGTAGTTGAGACCGCGCCAGGTGCCTTCCAGCTTCTGGAGGTCCGGGTGGTGCAGGATCTCGTTCAGCTGGGCCGAGATTTCGGCGTCGAGGGCGGCAATCGCCTCGGCGATCCGGGTGCCGACACCCTTCGGGCTGGCATCGGCGTCCTCGGCAACGCGGTCGACGAACTCGCGGATGAGATCAGGGGCCTGGGCGGCCTCTTCCTCGGTGACCGCCAGCTTGCCGTTGGAGATGATGGCGTCGAGCAAATCGCTCATGGTGGAACGTCTCCTATTTCTGGGCGCGCTGGCGGTCAGCCGGCGTCATCGGTGTCAGGGGCGGACGGGGCCGCCGGGCCGCCGGACGGAGCCCCGCCGTCGCCGAGCTCGCCCTTGAGCGCGCTCTGGTCTTCGGTGGAGGCGACCACCTGGCTCAGAAGCTCGTCGAGGGCATCGTTGCCGTCGAGCTTGCCGGCCAGGTCGTTGAGGCGCTGGCGCGCCTCGAACAGGCGCCTCAGCGGCTCGACCTGATCGATGATCTTGGCCGGCTCGAAGTCTTCCATCGACTGGAAGGTCAGGTCGACGTTGAGCTCGCCCTCGCCGGCCAGGGTGTTCTTCACCTGGAAGGCGGCGCGCGGCTTCACCGCACCCATCACCTGATCGAAGTTGTCGCGATCGATCTCGGTGAACTTGCGCTGCTTATACGCCGGCAGGTTGGCCGTGTTCTTGCCGGCCAGGTCGGCCAGGATCGCACCGACGAAGGGCAGCTCCTTCTTCTGGATGGCGTTCCCGATCTCGACATCATAGGTGATCTTGACCCGCGGCGGGCGCATCCCCGGCTTGGTCAGCTCGTGCTGCGACTGGTTCGTCTTTGGCATCACTCTCTCCTCTTCAGCCCTGGCTGTTCAGCCTCACGAAAGACACCCGCGGCATCAGTGCGGTCGATTAGTCGACTATGCGATCGAACCCGAACCCCCAAACACCTCGGTCAACCCCGTTAACAGTCGGTTAATTCCCGGCAGGAACCATGCCGCCGGACCCCACAGCCGCTCCCCCTCAGCCATCCGGTTGCGCCGGATTGACCCCGATGAGGCGGAACAGATGCTCGCGTTGCCGATCGTCATCCACCAGGTGGATCAGGAGATCGGCGAAACTCATGCCCTGGAACCCGGCCGCCCGGCGGGCGAGGTAGGGCGCCGGGCTGTGCGGGTCGAGCTCGGCCAGACGGTCCGCCAGAAGGCTGAGGACGTCATAGGCAAGCTGGCGGTCGTCGAGGGCGGCGATGGCACTCGGCAGGTCGGTCGGCTGCAGCGGTGCTGCCGCCGCCGCCGTCCCGGCCACAGCCGGTGCCCGGCCCGGGATCGGCACCCGCTTCGGCCCGGTCCGCGCGGCACTGCCGCCGGTCGTCGGGCGCTGCCCCGCGGGCGATAGCCGAACCGGTGCCGGTGGCGTAATGCGT
>CAYNIS010000241.1:0-5914 GCA_964397055.1 uncultured Rhodospirillaceae bacterium
GACGCCGGAGGTGACGGTGACCCGCTTGAGACGGCCCCAGGCCGGCACCTGCCGCCATTCGCCGCCGCGCCATTCCTGCAACGGGCGGCCGACCTGGGACAGGATGGCCCGCATGACCGAAAGGCCGCGGGGCGCGCGATTGCCGGGAAGGATCGCGGTCTCTATCGAGCCGACATCGACCATGCCCTCGGTCAGGCGATCCGCGGCGGCGGAGGAAATCGCCGGGACGCTGGAGGCGCCGGAGATGACGACGCGGTCGAGACTGCGGGCATGCTTGTCAAGGTCACCGATGCCGGTGACGAAGTCGCTGTCGTCCGCGAGGTCGAGGTAGTCGGCGCCGGCCATCACCGCCGCCCTGGCAAGCCGGTAGCGGTTCTGGCCATAGCCCTGGAAGGGGCCGGCGGCGTCGATGACAATGCGCGGACGCAAGGACCGCAGGCGCTTCTCGATCCGGCCGTCGCGGTCGAAGAACACCGCCTGGCCGCCCAGTTCCTGGGCAAGGGACCGTGCGCGCGACCGTTCCCGGCTGGCGATCAGAAGCTTGACCGGAAGCCGCCGCGCAGCCAGCAGGCGGGCCAGCCGACTGCCGAAGACACCGGTGCCGCCGACGATCAGAACGCGAACACGCCGGCGGCGGCGCTCCGTCACGCGCCGCGGGGAGGCGACGGGGTCAACCATCGACGTCCCCCGCGATGCAGCAGATGCCCCGCGCCCGGTCCAGGCCACGGCATCGCCGCCCCACCGATAGTTCCATCCTGCCAGTCATGGCCGCCCGACCAGTGACAATCTCAAGTAATCGCAACAACAACATCTAAAATACCGGAAAGCAACAGCCGATTCGCTTGCAGCCGCCTCACGGATCGACAGATGCTGCATCCCGTGCTTGTCTCTTGGGAAGCGATTCGAGGCCACGAACCAGGTGAGTTATGACGCGAAAGCCAGCATGGACGGGGTGGGCCATCGCCGTCGTGGTCGGCGCGATCGCGGCACTGCCGCGGGCCGCACCGGCCGACGACGGGACCCGGCCGGCGTTGCCCGGCATCCAGGGCGAAGACGATCGGGAGATCGTTGAGTCCGCGCAACGGCCCTGGCGCGCCATCGGCCGCGTCAACCGCCGGATCGGCGGGTTCTGCACCGGAACCCTGGTCGCGCCGCGCACGGTCGTTACCGCGGCGCACTGCCTGTGGAACCAGCGGACCGGCAGCTACCTTGCGCCGGGATCGCTGCACTTCGTCGGCGGCTATGCCCGGGGCGCCTATGAGGCGGAGGCGAAGGTCACGGCGATCCGGACGGCGTCGGACGCCGCCCTCGGCCCCAATCACCCGAGCTACCATCCAAGAAGCGACTGGGCGGTCCTGACCCTGGAAAGCAGCCTTTCACGGGAGTTGGGAACAATTCCGGTCGGGGCCATTCCCGGACCCACGGAACTGGTGACCCAGGTCGGCTTCAGCCAGGACAAGCCTCACATCCTGACGCGGCACCGGGACTGCCGGCTCACCGGGCGCAGTCGGGACGGCACCGTCGTCGTCCACGACTGCGATGCGACCCGCGGCGACAGCGGTTCCCCCATCCTGCGGTTCGGGCCGGAAGGGCCAAGCCTCGTGGCGATGCACGTGGCAAGCCGCGCTATCGATGGCGAGGTCCTGGGCCTTGCCGTGCCGTCGACCCAGTTCCGCGAGGCCGTCGGCCAGTAGAACGCCGAGGGCTAGTAGAACGCGGAGGGCTATTGGGCGGCCTGAGCCGTGACCATGAGGCAGACCCGCTCCGCCGGCAGATGGATCGAGACCACGGTACCGACGCCGATCCGGCTGCCGATGTCGAGCCGGCCGCCATGCAACTCGACCAGCGTCGATGAAATCGCGAGATCCAGACCGCCCGCGCCGGCCCCATGCGACCCGGCCGGCCGCGCGGGGTCGAACGGCTCGCGGATACGCGCGACCGCGTCCCGCGTCATGCCGACCCCGTCGTCACTGACCACGATCTGGACACCGCCCTCGTCGTCGAACTCGAGGCTGACGCGGATGGTGCCGCCGCCGCTGGCGAGCCGGACAGCACTTGCCAGCACATTGGTCATGACCTGACCGATTAGGCGTGAATCGACCATGGCCGGCTGGGATCGCGGCAGGTCGCGCGCGATCACCACCTGTTTCACCATGGCCGCCTGCCGGACCCGGCCGATCGCCTCGTCGACCAGCGCGATCAGGTCGACCACCGTCTCCTGCAGTTCGAACTGGCCGGCCCCCACGGCCGAGAAGTTCAAAAGCTCGTCCATCAGGGACAGCAGCAGGCGGGCGCTCTCGTGAATGTCGCGGCTATAGGCATGGACCCGATCGGCGAGCCGCGGCCCCAGTTCCTCGTTCATCAGCATTTCGGAGAAGCCGATGATGGCGTTGAGCGGCGTGCGCAGTTTATGGCTCACCGCGTTGACGAAGCGCGCCCGGGTATCGCCGAGGGTGTCGGCGTCGTTGCGGACACGCTGGGCGTCGCGTCGGGCGGCTTCCCGATGGGTGGCAAGGGCTGCCAGTTCAAGCGCGCGGTGCTTCAGCCGGGTGCCGATGTCGTCGATCGCGTCGGTCCCGGCGTCGGTCACATCCCGGATCAGGGTGGCGACACCGCCCCCGGTGATCAGCCGGGCTTCCGCGACCAGCAACACGCGGCCGTCGGCCAGTTGCTCCCGGGTCAGGCCGCCGGCGCGGAACGTGTCGAGCTTGTGCTGGCGCCAAGTCACCAGCTCCTGGACCGGCAGGTCGTGCTGTCGGCGCGCGGCCATGGCGTCCAGCAGCGTTTCGACGGCAACCCCCGGGACCATCAGGTCGGCAACCAGAGGATAGCAGTCGCGGTAGCGTCCGTTGCACAGGACCAGCCGGTCGGCCGCATCCCACAGGGCGAAGGCTTCCGGCATCAGATCGACGGTCGAGCGCAGCCGCTGTTCGGCATCGCGCATCTGATCGTCGAGGTGATGGCGGTCGGACAGGTCGACGATCACGCCCGCGAAGTGGCGGGAGCCGGCGACATCGAAGGGATTGACGCCGAGAAAGATCGGGAAGGTCGAACCGTCGCGCCGCTGGGCCACCGTCTCCCGGCCGCGGCCGACGACGTTGCCGACCCCGGTTTCAAGGTAGTTCGACACGTAGCGGTCGTGCTGATCGCGCTGCGGCGAGGGCATCAGGATCGAAACGTTGCGGCCGATCACCTCTCCCGCCGACCATCCGAACATCCGCTCGGCCGCCGGGTTGAAGTCCCGAACGATCGCTTCCTGGTCGATGGTCACGATGCCGACCACCGCGACATCGAGCACCGCACGCAGGCGGCTTTCCTGCTCACGCAGGCTCGAGATCAGCCGATCGATCTCCGCCATCTGGTGCATGTGCTTGCACCCTCTCCCATCAAGAAGATTGCGGCCGGGGGCACCAGCGCGTACGCGGCGCCCCTTCACCTCGTTCCGATCATGTTCCTTAAGCTGGAGTTAACCATATCAGAGCAGTGCGGGAAACGCGATGCTTGTTCTCGATTTCCGCCGAAGATTTCGTCGATGACCGCACAAAGATTGCGACCATCGCGTTAGGAAGTCATCCAGGGTATCACCGACTGTATCGCTGATCGTAGTCCATCAGGGCAAGTAGAAGAACCTGGGCACCCGCCGCACAGTCGGCTTCTGATGCACTTTCTGCTTCATTGTGGCTCAAACCGCCCGCACAGGGCACGAACACCATTGCCGTCGGGGCAACCCGCGAAATCAACGCGGCATCGTGCCCTGCCCGGCTGAACATGTCCCGATGACTGTAGCCGCCGCGCAGGGCAGCGGTCCGCACGCACGAGATCAGCCGCTCGTTGAAGGCCACCGCCGGCGTGGTGGACACGAGGTCGACGCAGCCGTCGAGGCCGCCCTCGGCGCCGATCTCCGCAACGGCGGCGGTGAGCGCTTGCGCGAATCGGTCGAGCGCCTCGTCGCTCGGATCGCGCACGTCGACCGTGTGCTCGACCCGTTCCGGGATGACGTTGGGGGAGCCCGGCTCGACGCGCACGATCCCGACCGTGGCGACCATGTCCGGTCCGTGCTCGAGGCCGAGTCGATTGACCGCTTCGATCGACTTAATCGCTCCCATCAGCGCGTCGCGCCGCTTGGTCATCGGCGTCGTGCCGGCGTGGCCGGCCTCCCCGCCGATGGTGACGCGATAGCGCCGCATGGCCTGGACGCCGGTGACCACGCCGATCGTCTTCTCCTCGTCCTCCAGCACCGGCCCCTGTTCGATATGTAGTTCGAGAAAGGCCGAAAGCGGATGGCTCGCACTCTCGATCGCCTCACCGCGATAGCCGATGCCGTCGAGCGCCTCGCCGAAGGTGACGCCATCTGCGTCGACGCAGGCATAGGCGGCGTCGGCCGTGCGGGCACCGACGAAGGCAGCCGAGCCCATGCAGCCCGGGCTGAACCGCGCGCCCTCCTCATTGGTCCAGTTGATCACCTCGACCGGGGCCGCGGTCTCGTAGCCCGCGTCATGAAGCGTGCGCAGTACCTCCAGCCCGGCAAGGACGCCGAGCACGCCGTCGAAACGGCCGCCGGTCGGCTGGGTGTCGAGATGGGAGCCGATCGCGATCGGGGCCAGGTCGTCCCGCTTGCCCGGGCGCCGGGCATACATGTTGCCCATGGCGTCGACGCGGACCGTGCAACCGACCGCCTCCGCCGCCGCCCGGAACCAGTCGCGCACGTCGCGGTCGGGCTCCGACAGGGCGAGCCGGCGGATGCCGCCCTTTTCCGTCCCGCCGAAGCGCGATGTTTCGACCAGCGTGTCCCAGAGGCGCTCGCCGTTGATGCGCAGGTTGGTCATGTTCCGTCGCCCCCTTAGGCCTTGGCCGCTTCGGCAAGCTTTCGGTCATAGGCCAGCGCCGCCTGCAGAAGGACGTTGGCCCCGGCGGCACAGTCCTCCTCGGTGGCGTTCTCGATCTCGTTGTGGCTGATGCCGTTCTCGCACGGGACGAAGACCATTGCGGTCGGTGCCACCCGCGCGACATAGACCGCGTCGTGGCCAGCGCCCGACACGATGTCGCGATGGCCGTAACCGGCGGCGGCCGCCGCCTGCCGGACGGCGTCGATGCACTCCGGGTCGAACGGGATCGGCGGATTGTCCCAGATCTGGTCGATCTCGATCTCGACCGCGCCTTCCGCGACGATTTCCGCCACGGCCGCCCGGAAAGCCCGGTCCATGGAATTCAACTGGTCGCCGTCCGGGTGCCGGTAGTCGATGGTGAACCTGACCTCGCCCGGGATCACGTTGATCGACGGCAGGGAGACGATGTCGAGTTCGCCGACCGTGCCGACCCCGTCCGGCCCGTGGTCGAGGGCGATGCGGTTGATCGCCTGGACCAGCCGTGCCGCCGCCACCAGGGCGTCGCGCCGGCGCGGCATCGGCGTGGTGCCGGCGTGGCTTTCCATTCCGCTCACCCGGATCTTGTACCACTTGGTGCCCTGCGCCCCGGTGACGACACCGATCTGTTTCGCCTCCGCCTCCAGGATCGGCCCCTGTTCGATGTGGAGCTCGAAAAACGCCGACAGCGGGTGCTGCCCGCACGGCTCCTCGCCGCGATAGCCGATCGCCGCCAGCGCCTCGCCGAAGGTCACCCCCTCCTTGTCGGTGATCGCGTAGGCATGATCGCGGGTGAAGGCACCGGCGAAGACGCCGGAGGAGAGCATCGCCGGGTTGAAGCGCGAGCCCTCCTCGTTGGTCCAGTTAATGATCTCGATCGGGGCGTAGGTCTCGAAGGCGGCGTCGTTCAGCGTGCGCACGGCCTCCAGCGCCGCGAGCACGCCCAGGATGCCGTCAAACTTGCCGCCGGTCGGCTGGGTGTCGAGGTGGCTGCCGAGTCCGATCGGCGGAACGTCGGCGCGGCCCGGGCGGCGGGCGAACATGTTGCCCAT
>CAYNIS010000242.1:0-5909 GCA_964397055.1 uncultured Rhodospirillaceae bacterium
GGCCTGTCGCTCGGCGGGCGCGACGTCTATCTCAACGTCGCCGGTGGATTGCGCATCAACGAGCCGGCCGCCGACCTCGCCGTCGCCGCGGCCCTGGTGAGCGCGGCCGAGGGCTCGACCTTGCCCGCGGACACCGTCGTCTTCGGCGAAATCGGCCTGAGTGGCGAGGTGCGCGCCGTCGGGCAGGCGGAGGCCCGCATCAAGGAGGCGACCAAGCTCGGCTTCGAACGCGTCCTGATGCCGGCCGGGCGTGCCCCGCGCAGGACGGAGGCCGGCATCGATGTCGTCGCCTTGCCACATCTCGCCGATTTGATGGCATATTGCGGCGGCGGGACCGGTTAACGGTTCGCTAACGCAAATCCCGAGCGGACTGTGTCAGTCTGCGACGACCCTTTGCGCCAAGACTCAAAAGGTTGCGCGTTTTCCGAACCGCCAGACGGGTTCAGTCCGGCTGGAAAATGCGCCAGCCACCACGCACGGACCGGCACCATGTCCCTCGATCCCAGCGCCCTGCCCTTCAACCTGATGGATGCGGGCTTCTTCCTGCTCGTCGGTTTTTCCACCGTGGTGGCGGCAGCCCGCGGCGCCCTGCGCGAGCTTCTGACCGTGCTTGCCTGGGTCGGCGCGGTGATGGTGACCCTGATGCTGATGGAGGACGCGCGCGCCTCCCTCGCCCCGCGCCTCAACAACGAGCTCCTGACCACCGCAGTCGCCGCCGGTGGGCTGTTCTTCAGCTCGCTGATCGTGTTGTCGCTGATGGTCTGGCCGATCGGCTATCTGACGCAAGGCAAGGTCGCGACCGTGGTCGACCGCTCGATCGGGGTGGGTTTCGGCGTGGTGCGCGGCCTCGCCCTGGTCGGGCTCGGCTACCTCGTCCTCTTGTGGATCCTGCCGCCGCCGGATCAGCCGGGCTGGATGCGCCAGGCGGTGTCGATGCCGTGGATCGAACTCGCCGCCGACCAGCTGCGCCAGGTCTTCCCCGGCCCGATGCCGGAGGTCTATGCCAGCGCCTATGACTTTCCCGCACCCGAACCGGTCGCCCCCGAATTCCTGCCGGACGGAACCGTCGGCGACGGCACGGCGGACGACGGTACGGCGGACGACGGCGCCCCCGGCGACGGTGGGGGGTCAGGGGCTGATCCGGGGGCGACGGGTGGCGAAGCCGCGCCCGACAGCGATCGTGACGACGCGGTGATGCTCCCGGCCGGTGGGACATCATCGACCCAACAAGGCGGATGAGTGTCGCCGCGAAACCTGCTACAGTCATACAAATGTCAAGCTTCTGGCGCCGTCCCTTCCCGGGGGCGGCGCCATTCCCGTTGAAGCCTCGCGAGGTGAGCTCGTGAAGATGACTGCCACGCGGATCATTGCCCCGCGCGTGAGACCGGCGGCATGAACGGGCTCGACGCCGCCGTTCTGCTGGTGATCACCGCATCCGGGCTGGTCGGGTTCGTCCGCGGCTTCGTGCGCGAGGCGTTCACGGTGGTCGGCTGGTCCCTCGCGGCCTGGGCGACGCTCGAATTCCATCGCCCGGTGGCATCCCTGATCGACGGCGTCATCCCGGTCCCGGCCCTCAGCCTGGCCGCCGCCATCCTCGGTCTCTTCGTCGGCATCGTGGTGATCGCCGGCCTCCTCGGCTGGATCGCCACATCGGCGCTCAGCATGCTCAAGCTGGGCGGCATCAACCGCACGGCCGGTTTCACATTGGGGGCTGCCCGCGGCCTCCTGGTTGCCGTCCTCTTGTTCATGATCGTCGACATCATCGTCGCCGGTGACGGCGATCCGCCGGACTGGATCGCCGGATCGCGCATGGCGCCCAGCCTCAAGATCGCCTCCGACCGGCTGACGACCCTCGGACCCGCCGGGTGGACGGACGCTCTTCGACAGAGTGTCGGCGGCATCGGGACCGACATTGCGGCAACCGACGATGTAGCGCTCCCGCCGCCGCCGCCGGGCACGCGCACGCTGGAGCCGGCGCCGACAACCGGCGCCAGGGAGCGCCCGCGCGCCGGATCGGGCGGACAGCCGACCCCTGCCGCATCCGCAACGCCGTCACCGGCGCCTGCCCCGCCCGCCTTGCCGCCCGCCCCGGCGCCGCTGGCGGCCGAAGCGGCGGCGGAGGCTGCGGCGGAGGCTGCGGCGGTCGAGGGCCTGCTGAACGGCGAGATCGAAACCGACGATCTCCTCATCATGGATGTCGGGGCGGATTTCGTGCGCCGGGTGCTGAGGCGCGCCGGCCGCCTCGCCCAGGCTGAGGACACGCGCACGCAGGAAGTCCTGGAAGAGCTTCGGCAGTTCACCGAACGGCAGCTTCTCGGCGATACCGGTACACAGACGACAGAGTAGCGGGCGGTGTCCGCGGCCCCGAGGCTTGAGCCGGGCAACACCACCGACCATTTCGGCACTTTACCCAAGAAGGGGACCGCCCATGCAGACCGCACCTGACCACGGCACCGACCGCGGGTCCGCGGACCTCGTGACCAACCCCTTTGATGACGACAAGCTGCATGAGGAATGCGCGGTCGTCGCCATCTACGGCAACCGCGATGCCGCGGCCCTGACCACGCTGGCACTCCACGCGCTCCAGCACCGTGGCCAGGAAGCGACCGGCATCGTCACTTTCGACGGCGAGCATTTCCATGCCGAGCGGGCGTTGGGGGAGGTTGCCGAGAACTTCTCCTCCCCGGGCATCATCAACAACCTCAGGGGCTCGGCGGCGATCGGCCACAACCGCTATGCCACGACCGGTGCCACGGTCCTGCGCAACGTCCAGCCGCTGTTCGCCGATTTCGACTTCGGCGGCTTCGCGATCGGCCACAACGGCAACCTGACCAACGCCTATACCCTGCGCCGCCAGTTGGTCCGCCGGGGATCGATCTTCCAGTCGACATCCGACACGGAAGTCATCATCCACCTGATGGCCGTCGCCCGCGGCGGCAGCGTGCTCGACCGCCTGGTCGAGGCCCTGCGCCAGGTCGAGGGGGCGTATTCGCTGGTCGCCCTCACCAACAACCTGGTGATCGGCGTGCGCGACCCCTCCGGCGTGCGCCCGCTGGTGCTGGGACGGCTGGGATCGAGCTATGTGCTGGCGTCGGAGACCTGCGCCTTCGACATCATCGGGGCGGAGACGGTGCGAGACGTCGAGCCGGGGGAGATGATCGTGCTCGACGGCGACGGCCTGCACAGCCTGCGGCCGTTCCTGCCGCAGCCGCGCCGCTTCTGCATCTTCGAATACATCTACTTCGCCCGCCCCGACAGCGTCGTCGAAGGCCAGTCGGTCTACGCCGCCCGCCAGCGCATCGGCGCCGAACTGGCGATCGAGTCCGGCATCGATGCCGATGTCGTCGTCCCGGTGCCGGATTCCGGCGTGCCCGCGGCCCTCGGCTACGCGACGGAGAGCGGCATCCCGTTCGAGCTCGGCATCATCCGCAACCACTATATCGGCCGCACCTTCATCGAGCCGACCGACCGCATCCGGCACTTCGGCGTGAAGCTGAAGCACAACGCCAACCGGCACATCATCGAGGGGCGGCGGGTCATCCTGGTCGACGACAGCATCGTGCGCGGGACCACGTCCAAGAAGATCGTGGAGTTGGTGCGCCAGGCCGGGGCCAAGGAGGTCCATGTCCGTATCTCCAGCCCGCCGACCTCCCACTCCTGCTTCTACGGGATCGACACGCCGGAGGAATCGAAGCTGCTCGCCCACCAGTTGAGCGTGGCCGAGATGGCCAGCCACATCGGTGCCGACAGCCTCGCCTTCATCTCCCTCGACGGGCTCTACCGCGCGATGGGCGAGAGCGGCCGCAACCGCCAGCGCCCGCAATACTGCGATGCCTGCTTCTCCGGCGACTATCCGATCCCGCTGATCGACCGGGAGGCCCGCTCGATCCAGCCGGAGCTTTCGCTTCTCCTGGAAAAGCGCGCCTCCTGACCATGGCTGCCTGATCATGGCCGACAGTGTCTTCGGCGGCCGGCTTCAGGGCCGGCTCGCCCTCATCACCGGCGCGTCGCGCGGGCTGGGCGCGGCGATCGCCGAACGCTACGCAGCCGAGGGCGCCCACGTCATCCTGGTCGCACGCACCACCGGCGGCCTGGAAGCGACCGACGACCGGGTCCGGTCGGCCGGCGGCACGGCGACCCTGGTCCCGCTCGACCTCGGTGCCGAGGATGCCGTCGAACGCCTCGCCGGCGGCATCTACGAACGCTTCGGCAAGCTCGACATCCTGGTCGGCAACGCCGCGACACTGGGCACCCTGACCCCGGTTCCCCATTGCGACCCGAAGGACTGGGCGCGGGTCTTCGTCGTCAATGTCGGTGCCAACCAGCGCTTGATCCGCGTGTTCGACCCGCTGCTCAGGGCCGGGCCGGCGGGCCGCGCCGTTTTTGTCACCTCGGGCGCGGCCCACATCCCGATGGCGTATTGGGGGGCCTATGCCGCATCCAAGGCCGCCCTTGAGATGACCGTCAGGATCTACGCCGAGGAAACGCGTCCGACGCGCGTCAAGGTCAACCTCGTCGGCCCGGCGAGCCCGATGCGCACGGCCATGCGGGCCGCGGCTTTCCCGGGCGAGGAGCCGGAGCGATTGCCCCCGCCGGAGGCCTTCGCCGGCACCTTCGTCGAGCTCGCGCGGGCGGATGTCACGGTCACCGGCCAACTGGTTTCAGCCGCGGTCGAGGAACTTTCTCCGCCCCCCGGCGCTCTGAACTAAGTGAAGTATCGACCCGGCCGAGGTCGCGTTTTGCGAGAAGTTCCTGTAGAAGATCAACATGACGGCGGACCCGACAACCGACCCGCCGGGCCTCGGCCACCCGGACAGCTCCCACCCGCCGGACCGGCCCTGGAAGCCGGCACAAGCTGAGCGGAAGGAACGCACGCCCGACCCGCATGACCCTTGGGTTACCGTGCTGAGCGACGGCGAAGGCGGGGGTGGCGGGCTGCTTGCCCGGATCAGCGGCGAGTTCGCGCAACCGTCGCTGGAAGCCCGTTACCTGGCCGAAACCTGGCGCGAGCGCGCGTGGCACAATCGCGCGGCGTGCCTGATCAGTGCCGCTGTCTTCATGCTGGCCGCCCCGATCGACGCGCTGATGATCGGGGTCGGCCCGATCTTCTACCTTCTGCTCTTCAGCCGGATGACGGTGCTCGCCGCGGCTGTGGTGGCCGCCCTCCTAAGCCATTCGGAACTCAACCGCCGCCACCTCTCGACCGGGGTCTTCATCTACCACCTGACGCTCGTCGCCTCCTACCTCGCCATCGTCTATGCGGCGACCGGCCCGGTGGTCCTCCACACCCTGTCGCTGTTGACCATCACGATCATCGGCTACGTCTTCTTCGTCTACGACTTCTGGCGGATGGCGTTGAACGCGGCCCTGATCACCGGCGGCTTCCTGATCGTCGCGCAGAACCGCCTGGACTTGCAGCCGGCGGAGTTCGCGAGCGCGATCAGCCTGATCGCGCTGACCAACGGCCTCGGCCTTCAGTTCGCCCGGTTTCGCAACCGATGGCAGCGCACCCACTATCTCGACATTGCGCGCGCCCATCAGTTGAACGCGGATCTGGCCGGCGAAATCCGCGATCGCCGCATGGCCGAGGAGGCCGCGCGCGAGAGTGCGGAACAGCTGCGCCTGATTTCCGAGAACCTGCCCGGGGCACTGTTCCAGGCGATGCTGGATCCGGCCGGCCGGCTGATGGTGACGTACCTGTCGCCCCGCGCGCGCAGCCTGTTCGCCTTCCCTTCCGGCGAGGGATCGACCCTCGGCGCCGATCCGGAACAGCTGTTCGATCTGATCCATCCGGACGACCGCGCTCTTGTGCGCGATCGCGCCCGCGTCGCCGACAGCGTCGGCAGCGATGCGATCGAGGTCCGCGCGCTCAGCCCCGGCGGGCGCTGGCGCTGGGTGACCATCAACGC
>CAYNIS010000243.1:0-5906 GCA_964397055.1 uncultured Rhodospirillaceae bacterium
GTCGGCGCCGGCGTCGTCGCCCAAATCCTCGAATAGGGTGCAGTTGACGGGGAGCCGGCCCGCAAAAAGGGGTCGGCCGCTCCCGGTGGTTCATTGGCTCGGCTGTTCACCGGCTCGGGAGGGCGGTTGCCCTTGGGCCCGCGAGCGGTTAGTTTACGATCCTTGATCCCGCGGCCGGATACGACCACCTCCTGGTCGGGTTCGGCCCGGGTTGGACGGGCGTAGCTCAATTGGTAGAGCACCGGTCTCCAAAACCGGGGGCTGGGGGTTCGAGTCCCTCCGCCCGTGCCATCAAGACGCCGACCCGACACGATCTGGTTCATCGGATCGGCCGGTCCTTCGCCGGGCCGGCAGTTTTGCCGATGGGTGCTGGTCGACAACGCGGCGCCGGAACCGGTGCTAGGACAGAGGTGGTGCGGCATGGCCGAGTTCATGAAGTTCGCGCGCGAGGTGCGCCAGGAAGGTTCCAAGGTAACCTGGCCGTCGCGCAATGAAACCACCGTCACCACAGTGATGGTCTTCGTCTTCGTGACACTGGCGACGACGTTCCTGTTCGCCGTCGACCAGCTGATCACGTTCTTTATTTCGTTTATTCTGTAAGCGGGCGGCCACGTGCCGAAGCTTTTTGCCCCTGGAGCTTTTTGACTGATGCCTGCTCGCTGGTATGTCGTCCACGTCTATTCCGGTTTTGAGAAGAAGGTCGCCGAGGCGATCAAGGAACGCGCTGAAAAGGCCGGGATCGACGACAAGATCGAAGAGGTGATGGTCCCGACCGAAGAGGTCGTCGAAGTCCGACGCGGGACCAAGGTCAATTCCGAGCGCAAGTGGTTTCCGGGCTACGTCCTGGTCAAGGTCGACCTGACCGACGAAACCTGGCACCTGGTCAAGGACACGCCCAAGGTCACCGGCTTCCTGGGGGCGGGCGGCAAACCGATGCCGATGACCGACGCCGAGGCCGAGCGCATCTCCAACCAGATGAAGGAGGGCATCGAGCGGCCGCGCCCGTCGATTACCTTCGAGATCGGCGAGTCGGTGCGGGTGGCCGACGGTCCTTTCGAAAACTTCAACGGCGTCGTCGAGGAAGTCGACGAGAGCCGGGCGCGCCTGAAGGTGGCGGTGTCGATCTTCGGGCGGCCGACGCCGGTCGAACTCGAGTATGGACAGGTAGAAAAGACCTGAGCTATAATTTGATGTTGTGCCTGTGACGAGGGGAACCTTCGGCCGGGCGCGTCGTTGTTTGTAGCGCCAGGGTTTGGGGTGCGGCCTGCCGGCGAGCGGCGGTCCACCGGTCAAACAGCGGCAATCTCCAAGCGGGAGGCGTTCAGCGGCGGTCGGTCGCCGGACGCTGTCGAACCGCCAACGCCGGTTTGCTTCCGGGGTCAAGCTGCCCTGGAGCGGCAAGTCCGGCTGGACGAAGAGGATCGTGTCAGATGGCGAAGAAAATCGCCGGTTACATCAAGCTGCAGGTGCCTGCGGGCAAGGCCAACCCGTCGCCGCCGATCGGCCCGGCGCTCGGCCAGCGTGGTCTCAACATCATGGAGTTCTGCAAGGCGTTCAACGCCAAGACGCAGGACATGGAACCGGGCATGCCGATCCCGGTCGTGATCACCGCCTATCAGGACAAGAGCTTCTCGTTCATCACCAAGACGCCGCCGATCACCTACTTCCTGAAGAAGGCAGCGGGCATCGACAAGGGGACGCAGACCCCGGGCAAGGCGACGGTCGGGACCGTGACGCTCCAGCAACTGAAGGACATCGCCAAGCAGAAGATGCAGGACCTCAATTGCCACGACGAGGACAGCGCGATCAGCATGATCGCCGGTTCCGCCCGGTCGATGGGCATCGAGGTTCAGGGCTGATCGAACGCGGGCGAAGGGCGAGACGACAATGGCACAGCGTGGCAAGCGCATCCGGGCGGCCTACGAGGGCATCGACAACGACACCGGACTTACTCTCGATGCGGCGATCGCCGCCATCAAGGACCGGGCCAAGGCCAAGTTCGATGAGACCGTCGAAATTGCCATGAACCTGGGGATCGACCCGCGGCACGCCGACCAGATGGTGCGCGGCATGGTCCAGTTGCCGAATGGCACCGGCAAGCCGGTCCGGGTTGCGGTGTTCGCGCGGGCGGACAAGGCCGACCAAGCGAAAGAGGCGGGGGCCGACATCGTCGGTGCCGAGGATTTGGCGGAGCAGATCCAGGGGGGGCAGATCGACTTCGACCGTTGCATCGCCTCACCGGACATGATGGCCGTGGTCGGCAAACTCGGCAAGATCCTGGGTCCGCGCGGCCTGATGCCGAACCCGAAGCTGGGCACCGTGACGCCGAACGTGGCGGATGCGGTCAAGGCGGCCAAGGGCGGGGCTGTCGAGTTCCGCGCCGAGAAGGCGGGCATCATCCATGCCGGCGTCGGCAAGATCAGTTTCGAAACACCGCTTCTGGCCGAGAACGTCATGGCCTTCGTCCGGGCGATCAACAGCGCCAAGCCGAGCGGGGCCAAGGGCACCTACATCAAGAAGGTGTCGCTGTCGTCGACCATGGGGCCGGGCGTGGTGCTCGACGTCTCCAAGCTGGTCGCCGATTTGCCGGCGGCGGCTGCGGCCTAGGTTTTTTTGGTGTGTTCGGCGGGGCCGCCGTGCGGTCTCCGTCCGCTGCCGTTTCGGGTCGGGGTGGTACGCCGCCATGGCCCGGGACAACCCTGTCCGAGACTGCGGGTGCCGGCTTCGTCGGCTTAATCGTCCCGCATAGATGGGAAGGTACGAGGTGACAGCCGATCTCGCGGGTCAGGCTCCTTGCGGAGCTCTCTCAAAGGGTCGGTCGGTTGGGTTCGGACTTTCCGGGCAGGTTCATCGGGTCTCGACCACGCGCCTGAAATGGGGCGGGGCAGGGACCCAAACCCGTGCAACCCGGGTTGGGACGGCGATGGGGCAGGGTCGCGCGGCTTTCCGGCCGAGCGGTCTCCTCTGGATCGATCCAATCCGACTTTCTGTATGAAGTGAGGAACCCCGTGAACCGGACTGAGAAGGCCGAGGCGATCGGGACCCTGCATCAGGCGTTTCTCGACCATCCCCTGGTGATCGTCACCCACTACACGGGCATGACGGTCGCCGAGTTGGGCGAGTTCCGCGCCAAGATGCGGGAGACCGGGGCCAGCTTCAAGGTGACCAAGAACCGGCTCACAAAGCTTGCCTTGAAGGGAACCCCCTTCGAGGGCCTGGACGAACAATTCCGCGGTCCCACCGCCGTCGCCTTCGCGACGGACCCGGTGCCGACCGCGAAAGCCGTCCTCGACTACGCCAAGACCAACGAGAAGCTCAAGGTCCTCTGCGGGGGTCTTGAGAGTTCCGTCATCGACGAGAAGGGCCTCGATGCTCTCTCGAAGATGCCGCCGATCGAGGAACTGCGCGCCAAGATCCTTGGGGCTCTGGTGCAGCCGGCGTCAAAGCTGGCGATGATCCTCAATCAGCCGGCGGCCAAGCTGGTGCGTCAGTTGGGTGCGCCCAACCAGCAGCTGGCCGGGGTCCTGCAGGCGTATGCGCAAAAGGCCGAAGCAGCCTGAGCCGTTACCGACCAACCCACCGACACGACCTGGAAGCCGCCTGGGCTTCCGACATGACTGAAACCGATAGGAGCATTCAAAACCATGGCCGATCTTGAAAAGATGGTTGAGGACCTCTCCAGCCTGACCGTGCTGGAGGCCGCCGAACTCGTGAAGTTGCTGGAGGACAAGTGGGGCGTTTCCGCCGCCGCTGCCCCGGCCGCGATGGCGATGCCGATGATGCCGGGCGCTGCCGGGGGTGCCGGCGGTGACGCCGCGCCGGCCGCCGAGGAGAAGACCGAGTTCGACGTCGTTCTGGCCTCGGCCGGCGACAAGAAGATCAACGTCATCAAGGAAGTCCGCGCGATCACCGGTCTTGGCCTGAAGGAAGCCAAGGACCTGGTCGAGAGCGCGCCGAAGCCGATCAAGGAAGCCGTCGACAAGGACGAAGCGGAAAAGCTGAAGAAGCAGCTTGAAGATGCGGGGGCGACGGTCGAAGTTAAGTGATGCCGTGGCAGCAAAGCTGAACCGACATCCAGTTTCGACCCGACGGGCCGGGCCTCTGAGAAATGAGGCTCGGCCCGATCGGGCGTTATGCGTTGGGACTACCTGATTTGCCGCAGCCCGGGCGTCCGGGCGCGGTGATATGGCTTCAAGCATCCGGTTGCGCGTGCGCTCAAGCGCATGCCGCCGGCAAGAACACCAACGGCGGCCCGGTGCCACCCGCCCCGGGGCTGGCCGTCGATGACGCGGGAACTCTCGAGGGAGCATCCATGACCAAGGCGATTTCCTCTCGCACACGGGTCCGCAAGAGCTTCGGGCGCATCTCCGAAGTTACCGAGATGCCGAACCTGATCGAGGTGCAGCGCAGCTCCTACGAGAAGTTCCTGCAGATGGACGTGCGGCCGGAAGACCGCACGCCGACCGGCCTCGAGGAAGTGTTCCGGTCGGTGTTTCCGATCAAGGACTTCTCCGACCGCGCCGAGCTCGACTTCGTGCGCTACGAGCTGGAGCCGCCGAAATACGACACCGATGAGTGCCAGCAGCGCGGCATGACCTATGCTGCCCCGCTGAAGGTCACGCTGCGTCTGTCGGTGTTCGACATCGACGAGGACACCGGCCTCCGGTCGATCAAGGACATCAAGGAACAGGATGTCTACATGGTCGACATGCCGCTGATGACGATGAACGGCACGTTCATCATCAACGGCACCGAGCGCGTCATCGTCAGCCAGATGCACCGCAGCCCGGGCGTGTTCTTCGATCACGACCGCGGCAAGACCCACGCGTCGGGCAAGTTCCTGTTCGCCAGCCGGGTGATCCCGTATCGCGGCTCCTGGCTCGACTTCGAGTTCGATGCCAAGGACCATGTCTATGTCCGCATCGACCGGCGCCGCAAGCTGCCGGCGACGACGCTCCTCTACGCCCTGGATAGCCAGGAGACCGAGCGGGCGCGCGAGGAGGCGGCCCAGACCGGCAAGGTCATCGACCGCCTGCTGATCAACGGCATGTCGAAGGAGGAAGTGCTCGCGACCTTCTACGACGCGCATGTCTACAGCCGTGCCAAGAGCGGCTGGCAGACCGCCTTCGACGCGGAACACATGCGCGGCGTCATGCTGATCGCCGACCTGATCAATGCCGAGACCGGCGAAGTGATGGCCGAAGCCGGCGCCAAGATCACCCCGCGTCTTGCCCGCAAGCTCAAGGAGCAGGGCCTGACCAAGCAGCGGGTCGCGGTCGAGGAGCTGATCGGCAAGTATCTCGCTGCCGACATCGTCGACGAGCAGGGCATCGTGCTGTACGAGGCCGGCGACGAGATCATCCAGGAGATCCTGGACAAGATCGACGAGCTGAAGCTGGTCGAGGTCTCGGTCCTCGCCATCGACCAGAAGATGAATGTCGGCGCCTACATGCGCAACACGATGGCGATCGACCGCAACGCGACCCGCGAGGACGCGCTGATCGACATCTACCGCGTCATGCGCCCGGGCGAGCCGCCGACCCTCGAAAGTGCGGAAGCGCTGTTCAAGGGCCTGTTCTTCGACGCCGAGCGCTATGACCTGTCCGATGTCGGCCGGCACAAGATGAACGCCCGGCTCGGCTTCAAGACCGACGAGAGCCTGCGCGTGCTGCGCAAGGAGGACATCCTCTCGATCCTCCGCGTCCTGGTCGAGCTCAAGGACGGCAAGGGCGAGATCGACGACATCGACCACCTGGGCAACCGCCGGGTGCGGTCGGTCGGCGAGCTGATGGAGAACCAGTGCCGCGTCGGCCTGTTGCGCATGGAGCGTGCGATCCGCGAGCGCATGAGCTCGGTCGATATCGACACGGTGATGCCGCACGACCTGATCAATGCCAAGCCGGTGG
>CAYNIS010000244.1:0-5878 GCA_964397055.1 uncultured Rhodospirillaceae bacterium
CCTCACCGCGCTCGCCATCGGTTTCAT
The DNA here is from genome assembly GCA_964397055.1 of uncultured Rhodospirillaceae bacterium. GTDB lineage: Bacteria > Pseudomonadota > Alphaproteobacteria > CAYNIS01 > CAYNIS01 > CAYNIS01. Next base: position 28 of record CAYNIS010000244.1, read on the forward strand.
CTTGGTTCAATTCGTCCACACGGCCTAAAATGGAGATTGACTGAAATTTTCCAACCTGTCTTTCAAATACGACACTTGAAGCCGGCGGTATAGGCCAGGCACCGTTAGGCTAGGCGCCGGTAGGATTGTGGTAAGGCGCCGCGTGGTCTAACCCTGTCAGCGCATGAGCCGCGGGTAGCACCAACGGTCGAGAGAGAAGGCGAGCCGATGCGTACCGACCTCCTCATCCTGGGCGCCGGGCCGGCAGGCTGCCTCGCCGCCATAGCCGCCGCGAACGCGGCCAAGCAGGCCGCAACGCCGATCGACATCGTCCTGGTCGACAAGGCACCGGGGGAGCGGCACCGCGTCGGCGAGATCCTGCTGACCCAAACCATGCTCGAGCTCGAGACCCATGGCATCGCCGAGGCCGTCGCGCGCGCCGGCGCGGAACGCGGCTGGGGCCGGAAGTTCGGATTCAGCTTCGTCCACGGCCGCGACCGGACGCCCTGGCTGGTGGCGAACAACGACCCGGCCGTGATCGACCGGGATAGCAGCTACCCGCCGGCATTCACGACCCCCGACGGCACCTGGTACACGCATATGGTCCCGCGCCACCAATTCGACGCCGTCCTGAGGGAAATCGCGATCGAGCGCGGTGTCACGTTCCTGGCCGGGGAGGTCAGCAGGGCCCGCATTCTGGGCGAGGGCCACGAGAGCCTGGTGCGTCGGGTCACGGTCGCCGCCCGGGACGCGGAGACTGCCGAGATCGTCATCACGCCTCACCAGGTCATCGACGCGACGGGCCAGTACGCCTTCCTGTCCCGCACCATGCGCACGCGGCGCAAGGTCGGCCTCAGGCCCCTATCGGCCCGCTACTCCTATTTCCGCGGCATCAACTACGATCGCGCGGCGGCCCAAGGCTTCTACGCGCAAGGGGCGAACATCCTTTCCTACCAACATGGCTGGTCGTGGATCGCCCATCTGGGCGGCGATGTCACCTCCATCGGGATCGTTTCCGACGACTGGGAGGGCGGCTTCTTCGAGCGGCTGAAGCACCTGCCGGAGGCGGCGGCGTTCGGCATCGCAAATGCGGAGGTGGTCGACTTTCGCGGCGCGCCGGCAGCCCCCGACACCCATTACATCCACCCCGCCTATTCCTACGAAAGTGCCGTCGCCTATGGCCGCAACTGGTGTGCCGTGGGCGACGCCGCCCGTTTCCTCGACCCGCTCTTGTCCCAAGGGGTGACGATGGCGATCGCCTTCGGCGGCCTCGCGGGCACCTATGCGGGGGAGATGCTGACCGGCCAGCGGGGGGAGGAGCCCGCGACCCTCTATCGCGGCCTCCATGCCGCCTACGACGCGGAGTTCGAGATCCTGAAGCATATCGTCCGCCTCTGGTACCTGCCGGAGGAACAGCGGTCGCCGGAAGAATGGATGGCAGCGGCGGCCGATATCGAGCGCATCTTCGGTCGTCCGATCAGCGGCGACGTCCAGTCCCTGCGCTGGGTCGCCAACATGGAAAACCTGCACTACCTGACCCGTGGCGGCGGCGAGGGCGAGGGCGAGATCCTGAAGAAACTGCGCGGGCTGGACCAGGCCGGCTGAACCGGCGGGGCGGCCGCAGACTTGACCCTCCGGATCCTTGACCGCGGCCGCCCCGTCACGGTCGACTGGCGCCCAACAAAGGTGAAGAGCCCGAACGGGCATCACGGGAGGGAACCGACCATGACCGCCATCGACGCGCTGGAGCGCACCGACGCCGCCCCGGAAAGCACGAGCCCGGGCGTTTGGCACTACGACGCCATGGTGATCGGTGCGGGCCTGTCCGGCATGTACATGCTGATTCGCCTGCGCAATCTGGGCCTGAACGTGCGCGTGTTCGAGGCCGGCATGGATGTCGGCGGCACCTGGTACTGGAACCGCTATCCCGGGGCCCGCTTCGATTCGGAAAGCTGGACCTACAGCTTCGGCTTTTCGGAGGAGTTGCTGGAAAGCTGGGAGTGGAAGGAACACTTCTCCGCCCAGCCGGAAAACCTCGCCTACTGCAACCTTATCGCCGACAAGTTCGACCTGCGCCGCGACATCACCTTCAACACCCGCGTCACCTCCGCCCGCTGGGACGAGACCGCCGGCGAATGGGAACTCGTCACCGCCGACGGGCCGATCGCCCGCGCACGCTACCTGATCACCGCCCTCGGCCCGTTGTCTGCGCCGACCATGCCGAACATCCCCGGGGTCGACGATTTCAAGGGGGAGGCCTATCACACCGGCCTGTGGCCCCATCACCCGGTCAGCTTCGCCGGCAAGCGGGTCGCGGTCATCGGCACCGGCGCGACCGGGGTGCAGTCGATTACGGAGATCGCCAAGACCGTCGGCCACATGACCGTCTTCCAGCGCACGCCCAACTGGTGTGTCCCGCTCGGCAACCGGCCGATCAGTCCGGACGAACAGAAATGGATCCACGACAACCAGCAGGACATTTTCGACCGCTGCCGTGACAGCTTCGGCTGCTTCATCCACACGGTGATCCCCGAGAACACCATGGACGCCCCGAAGGAGGAGCGCTGGGCGACGTTCGAGCGCCTGTACGGCGAGCCGGGCTTCGCGATCTGGATGGGCAACTACCGTGACATCCTGATCGACGCGGAGGCCAATGCCGAGATCACCGAATTCGTGACCCAGAAAATCCGCGAACGGGTCAAGGACCCGAAGGTCGCGGAAAAGCTGATCCCCAGGAACCACGGGTTCGGCACCCGCCGCGTTCCGATGGAGAGCGGGTATTACGAGGTCTACAATCAGGCGAATGTCGAACTGGTCGACGTCCAGGAGACCCCGATCACCCGCATCACCGAAACCGGCCTCAACACCACCGACCGCGCGTTCGAATTCGACATGATCGTCTACGCCACCGGCTTCGATGCGATCACCGGGGCCTTCGACCGGATCGAATTCGTCGGCACGGACGGCCAGAGGTTGAAGGATCGCTGGGCGGACGGGCCGGAAACCTATCTCGGCCTCCAGGTCTCCGGCTTCCCGAACCTCCTGACCCTGGTCGGACCGCACAACGCGTCGACCTTCTGCAACATGACCCGCTGCATCGAACAGAATGTCGAGTTCGTGGCCGATCTCCTCGCCTATATGAAGGCGAAGGGCCTGACCCGGATCGAGGCCGACGCGGCGGCCGAGGACGCCTGGACGGAGCATGTGTTCGAGGCCGGCAACCGCCTGCTCGCAGCCAAGATCGACAGCTGGATGACCGGCGTGAACAAGAACGTCGAGGGCCGCCAGAAGCGCACGTTCATGGCCTATGCCGGCGGCGCGCCGAAATACCGGGTGAAGTGCGAGGAAGTCGTCGCCAACGGCTATGAGGGCTTCCATCTCTCGTAGGCGGAGCCGCACTGGCGCTCTCGCCGCGCCGTCGCACTTTGACATTCCGCCCATATGTGGGAGATTGTCCCGCAAATGGACGGAAACGATACACCATCAATCGACCTGAGACTGGCCGGGCGGCTGAAGGCTCTGCGCATGGGCCGCGGGCTCTCGCTCGATGCGCTCGCCAAGGACAGCGGGGTCAGCCGGGCCACCCTGTCGCGGCTGGAGAATGCCGAGGTCTCGGCCACGGCCGCCGTCCTCGCGCGCCTGTGTGCCGCGCACTCGATCTCCCTCTCGCGCCTGATGCACCTGGTTGAGGACGAGGCCCCGCCGATGGTGCGTCGCGCCGATCAGCCGGTCTGGGCCGACACGGCAGAGGGATTTGTCAGGAGGTCGGTGTCTCCGCCCGCCTCTCCCCTTGCCGGGGAGGTGATAGAGGGGACCCTCGCGCCCGGCGCCCGTATCGCCTATGACGGCCCGCCGCGGCCCGGCCTGGAACACCATCTGGTGCTACTGGAAGGTGCCCTCGCCGTCACCGTCGACGGCACCCGTCACGAGACCCAGCCCGGCGACTGCCTGCGCTATCGCCTTGACGGGCCGAGTTCTTTCGAAACGCCGCCCGGCCAGGGGGCGCGCTACCTCCTCTTCATGGTGTGAGCCGATGATCGTCACCATCCGCCGTCTCGGCGCCCTCGACATCGTCCGCGAGATCACGCGCCTCGCCGACCTTCTGCATGCATCGGTCGAGGCCGGGGCCAGCATCAACTTCGTCCTGCCGTTCTCTCAGGATGACGCCGCCTGGTTCTGGCTCGACCAGGTGTTGCCGACAGTACGCGAGGGCAGCCGCACCCTGCTGGTTGCGGAGGTGGAGGGCACAATCGCCGGTTCGGTCCAGCTTGCCCTCGCCCCCCAGCCAAACCAGCCGCACCGGTCGGAGATCACCAAGCTGATGACCCACCCGGCTTTCCGCCGGCGCGGCATTGCCAGGAACCTGATGGCGGAGATAGAGGCGATCTCGGCCGGCATGGGGCGCACGCTGATCACCCTCGACACCCGCACCGGCGACGATGCCGAGCCGCTCTACACCGCGATCAGCTACACCACCGTCGGTGTCATCCCGGATTTCTGCATCGGCACGATTGAGCCGACGCTCCACGGCACCACGATCATGTACAAGCAGGTGAAATCCGCGCGCCCGTCCCGGTGATGGCGCCCGTCCTGATCGTCAGGCGACCCCGGATCAGCGCGTCGGGGCGGCGATCCGCAGGACCATGTGGGTCAACAGCCCCTGCGGCCAGTAGCGCGGCAGGTAGCGGGTCATGACGTCGTCGATCCAGTTGACGAACAGCGGCGGCATGTTGGTGCGCAGCTTGTCGGCGACGACCTCCACCGTGCGCAGAAGCTCCTCCCAGAAGGTCGGCTTGCGGTGCTTGATGTGCTGCAGGAGGTCTTCCATGCGGTCGTCGATCTGCATGCGGCCTTCGACATAGCGGCGGGAGATCGCGGTGGTCAGCTTCAGCTGATAGCGCCAGCCCCTGATCTTCTGCCCGATGTCCCGGGTGATCATGTCGATCTGGGTGAACTCGTTCGACTGCAGCAGTTCCTGCTGGCTGAACTTGTGGGTCGTGAAGAACAGGAAGCCGACCTTCTGTTCGATCTTGGCGTCGATGCGCTCGATCCGCTTTTCAACCTGGCGGAAGCGCTTGTCGATCATGGCGACCCCTTCGCCGACGCCGTCGTCTGGCGCCTCGGTCCCCGCATCGCGTTCCCGAGCGCCTGCGACCACGTCGACGCCCATTTCCGGATCGGCCATGTGTCCCACTCCCCCGGCAGTCCCGCCGTTGAAAGAAGCACCATGCATGACCGGGGATTAAGGTCGGCTGAACGGCCGACCGACACTCAGCCGTCGGGTCCCCCCTCGGCGGCGGCGGGGCCCGCGCCGAACATCTCTGGCAGGCGCGCATCGGCGACCCAGCTTCGCCGCAACGCCGGCGGGCTGATCTCCAGCATTTCGTCCTCGAACGCGGCCATGGTCTCCGCCGTCCAGCGCGCCAGCCGGTCAAGCGCCACCTTCATCGCCGGGCGGTCGGCCAGTTGCGGCACCATGGTGCCGGCATAGGTGATCGCCTCCTGTGCCGCCTCGGCGATGGAGGTGCGCGGGCGCATCGGCAGGTTGGCCTGGACCGCCATCATCGCGTTCATCGCCGCGAGCACGAACAGCGGCTCGGCACTGCGGAAGAGGAGGCCCCGCGCCGGCTCGTCCAGCACCCGTCCGTCGACCACCGGCACGCCGTCGAACGTGGCGGCCCCCTGGCTCAGCTCCGCCAGGAAGCCGGGCGTGCGCGGGTTGGCGAGGGCAAGACCGGGCGCACCACGATCGCAGGCGACGAAACGGCGTTCATCGCGCGGGCCGATCGCGACGATGAGGCGGGCGACGTGATCCGCCCCGGCGATCCAGCTCTTGGTGCCGGAGACCGCCGGCCCGTCATCGAGCCTTGCG
>CAYNIS010000245.1:0-5862 GCA_964397055.1 uncultured Rhodospirillaceae bacterium
GACCAGGATGTCGATATGGCCCATGAATTCCAGCGCCTCGGTCACCGCGTTGTTGACCGCCGTCGCATCGGTGACGTCGAATTCGAGCCCGAGGGCGCGACGGCCCTTCGCCTCGATCTCCCCGGCCAGAGACGCCACGCCGCGCCAGTCCATCTCTCGTTCTGCAGCGGTGACGCTGGACTGCGCGGCGGGCCGCCCGGTCACCACCACGTCGGCGCCGTCTTCCGCCAGCCGCAGGGCGATGGCCCTACCCAGTCCGCGGTAACGCGCAGCTCCCGTGACGAAAGCGACCTTACCTTCGAGTGTTCCCATGCCTGTGCTCCCCTGTTCCTGGTTTTCAGTCCCGCAGCAAGAACCCCGACCATAGACGAAGCCGCCGCGCCCGTTCAAAGAATGTGTGAAACGCAGCGGATCCTCCCGAGACCGGCATGGGCAAGGCGCCGAACTGCTCGCCGCCGAGACGGATAGCCGCGATCCGGATAAGCGTGGTTGCTGTCTTGGTGGCGAGGTCCAGTGGTGCCTGCCTCAAGGCAGGGGAACGCCATGGGACGCGATCCCGCGGCGAAGGCTGGCCCGCGGTCTGCCGCCATGACGCGCAAGCCGGCTCCGCCTGCTGGGCTCGAACCAGACGCCCGCGGCTTCCTGAAGGAACCCGCTGATTACCGGAACATTACAGATAAAATACGCCAAATCAATCAGTTACCGAGGCGTCCGTTGCACCCACATGCCCCACAACGCACAACGCACAACGATGTACAACTGATCCCCGCAAGAACCCCACCGCCAAACGGGTGCAACGCCCCATTGCTCAGAGGCGCGGGCGCACAGCGTAGCTGGAGATCGACCAATACTGATTCCACCCATCTGGCTATAATTGTGGCCACATTCGTAGCCCATTCAAGCGCATGAAATTCGTTACCGTTCGCGACCTTCGCGGCAAGACATCCGAACTCTGGAAGGAGCTCGAGCAGGAGAGAGAACTGGTAGTGACCAGTAATGGCAAGCCCATAGCGATCCTGAGCGCCACGGACGAAGAGTCTTTCGAGGAGTGTCTCTGGACATTGCGACGCAGTCGCGGAAGTGACGCTTTAGCCAGATTGCAGCGTGATGCGTCTGAACATGAACTGGACGAGCTGACTCCCGAGGAGATTGACTCTGAAATTCAGCAGTCACGGGTCAAGAGAAACGCCGGTTGAAGATCGTACTCGACACCAACGTTCTGGTGTCCGGTATCCTTTCGCCGCACGGCCCTCCTGCAGCAGTCCTACGAGCCCTCCTCACCGGAAGTGCGGCCCTGTGTTTTGATGAGAGAATCGTTTCCGAATATCGCGACGTGCTCACGCGAACCAAGTTCTCGTTCGACCGGGATCTGGTTGAAGAACTGATTGGATATCTTGAAGCGGCCGGATCACCGGCGCTCGCGGCCCCTCTCCCAGTCACGCTGCCTGATCCGTGGGACCAGATGTTCATCGAAGTCGCTGTTTCCAGCAACGCAGACTTCCTGGTGACCGGCAATCTCAAGCATTTCCCGAAACGAGCACGGGCAGGCGTAAGCGTCGTTTCGCCGCGTGCTTTCCTGGACTTGCTGCTGGAAGGACAGTGAAATGGCTCCGCCTGCTGGGCTCAACTGGCCGTCACACGGCAGCGACCCGGTGATTAGCAGCCTCCCGCGCGAAGACGCCTAACCAATTGAAAATGCAATGCTTGCCGGGATTCGGACGCGGTCGCCGCGAGAAGGTTCTGCGCTCATTGCCGCGCCATGGAGCCATCATGCACCCCCGATCGAGAATTGCGTTCGCCACCGATCACGCGGCGCCTCGCGGACTGGCGTTGGCCGAGCCGTCCCGGGATATACCATTGACATATCCCTTGCGAGGGATATGCTAGTGACATATCCCAAATCAGCGAGGAGCAAGCCATGCAACGTGCCAGCCTCTTCAAGAGCAACAAAAGTCAGGCCGTGCGGCTACCGAAAGCCGTGGCCTATCCAGATTCGGTCAAGCAGGTCGACATCGTCGCGATCGGCCGTGCTCGATTGATCGCACCTGCCGGGGAGTCTTGGGACAGCTGGTTTGATGATGTGGGTGTGTCCGACGACTTCATGGCGGACCGCGATCAGCCTTCTGTCGGGCAGGCGCGCGAGGCTCTCTGATGCTGAAGTACATGCTGGATACCGATATCGCCATCTACACCATCAAGAACCGGCCATCGGAGGTTCGGGCGGCGTTCAAGGCGCACGATGGGCAGATGTGCATTTCCTCGGTCACCTTGATGGAGCTGATTTACGGTGCCGAGGCTTCAGCTGCTGTCGACCGCAACCTGCGAGATGTCGAAGGTTTTGCCGCCCGGCTCGAGGTCCTGGCCTTCGACGAGCATGCGGCGGCACACACCGGCCAGCTGCGTGCGGAGCTGAAACGAGGCGGCCGCCCGATCGGGCCGTATGATGAAATGATCGCAGGACACGCGCGTTCGCGCGGTCTCGTGGTCGTGACCAACAACACAAAGAAGTTCGAGCACGTCGCCGGTGTTCGCTTGGCCAATTGGGCGAGATAATCGGACTCGGTGCGGTCCGGAGATCCGCACTCTCACGGATCGGGATGCCCGCTAGAAGACTTCGGTTCGACGCCTTGTTAGCTTCGCCGATAACGACATGGCTGTTAGGGAGTTTGGCTCCGCCTGCTGGGCTCGAACCAGCGACCCGCTGATTAACAGTCAGCTGCTCTACCAACTGAGCTAAGGCGGAAGAGGGTCCTGCCGTCCGGGGGTCTGCCGGACGCCGCCGCGGTCTGAGCGCGGCAGGGACGCGTAGTCTACTGGCCGACACCTCGAATTCAAGCGCCGGCTGCCGCCGGCGCATCCCGGCTCCAGCGCTGGCGCATCAGCCGCCGGCAACCCGGCACGGCCCCGCCCGAGCGCCTGGCGCAGTCTCAACTAGACTGAAGAGACATCCGCCAGCGACCTGCCGCCACATTGGATTTTTTCAGAATTTTCAACGATTTGTCGCCCCCCGAGCGCTACTGGCGGATGCTCGCGCTGGCGGGGGCGCTGTTCGGCGCCTACACGGCCCTGCAGTGGCTGCGCCATCCCGTGGCCGATGCGCTGAATTTGAGCCGTCTGCTCCTCGCCGCCGGACTGAGCGGCAGCGCCGTGGCTCTGCGCTACAGCGCCGCGGCGCGGGAGCACGTCAATGCGGTGATGGTCCTGCCCTTGGCGCTCGTCGCCGGCCACCTGAGCCTCGGCCTCTACGCGCTCCACATGCCGGCGGATCTGAGCATGGCGGTGCTGTTGTTCGGTGCGCTGATCGGTGCGGTGCTCCACAGCCGCCGGCTCCTCGCCACGCATCTCGGCCTCTGGTGCCTGTGCACCGGCACCGCGGCCTGGCTGGTGAGCGAGCCGCAGTTCAGTCCGGCCTACTACCTCATGACTCTCGCCGTGTCCTCCGGGCTGCTGTGGTTCACCGTTGCCGGGCGCCTCGAGGCCCGCTGGCGCCAGGAGGAGCAGGCGGCGCTCATGCAGGCCTTCTTCGACGAGTCCTCCGACGCCCTCATCTACTACGACATCCGCGAGGACCGGCTGGAACGGGTCAACGCCCGGGCGAGGGAGCTCTGCCAGACCGACGACGACGCCCTGGTGGGCCGCCTCACCACCGACGCGTGCCTCGGCGGCAGCTATCTCGGCAAAGAGCGCCAGCAGCGGGTCGACGAGGTGCTCGATGCCAGCCCCTGGTACGCGACCCGGGAGCTGCGTACCGCCAGCGGCGAGCGGCGCTGGGTGGACATGGCCGTGAGCCTGCTCCAGGTGGGCCGGCGCCGGGTGCTCCTCACGCGCATGACCGACGTCACCGAGCGCATCGCCAATCAGAACCACCTGCAGCGGGTGCAGCGGGTCATGCGCCAGTCCCAGAGTCTGGCGCGGGTCGGCGGCTGGGAGTACGAGATCGAGACCGGTTATCTGTACTGGTCCGAGGCGGTGTACGACATCCTCGGCGTCGAGCCGGGCACCCCACCTCCCAGGACCCTCGGGGAGCGCTGGCTCCGCGAGGAAGACCGCGAAAAGCTGGCCAACGCCGCCCTGCGCTGTGCGGTCTCCTACCTGTTGGCGAACGCGGCGCGGCGGCGTCTTCTCACCCTCGCCGATCCGGCCGATCCGGAGAAAGGAAGCGGCTACATTGTTCTCGCGCTTGGCAAGCACGGCGCGGGCGAACTCAACTACTCCAGCGATATCGATCTCGTCGTCCTGTACGATCCGGACCGGATCGACGCGCCGGATCCGGACTCCCTGCAGCAGACGTTTGTCCGCCTGACGCGCCAATTGGTGCAGATCATCGGCCAGCGGACCGAGGCCGGTTATGTGTTTCGCTGCGACCTGCGGTTGCGGCCCGACCCCAACTCGACGCCGCTTGCCATTTCCGTCCACGCGGCGGAGACGTACTACGAATCCACCGGTCAGAACTGGGAACGGGCCGCTTTTATTAAGGCGCGGCCCGTCGCCGGCGACCTGGATGCCGGCCGCCAGTTCCTGCATCGGCTGCAACCCTTCATCTGGCGCCGCTACCTGGACTTCGCGGCGATCCAGGACATTCATTCCATCAAGCGGCAGATCGACAGCCACCGTGGCAACAAGGCGATCAAGGTCGAGGGGCAAAATGTCAAGCTGGGCCATGGCGGCATTCGCGAGATCGAGTTCTTCGCCCAGACGCAGCAACTGGTCTGGGGCGGCCGGCTGCCGGAATTGCGAAATCGCCGCACCCTGTGCGCGCTCGCCTCATTGTGCGACGCAGGGAACATTTCCGAACAGGTCCGCGACGAACTCTCGGAATCCTACAAGTATCTGCGCCGACTCGAACATCGCCTGCAAATGATCGCCGACGAGCAGACGCATGCCCTGCCGACCGACGCCGATCGGTTCGCCGCCTTGGCGGTTTTCCTCGGCCATGACGATCCGGAAACCTTTCGCGACGAGCTTTTGTTCCATTTCCGCCGCGTCGCCGGCCACTACGGCGAGCTGTTCAGCGGCGCGCCGACCCTGGCCGTCGCCGACGCGATCGGCGGCAATCTGGTTTTCACCGGCTCGGACCCGGATCCGGAAACGCTGGAAACGTTGGCCCGCCTCGGCTTTGATGACTCCGCCCGGGTGGACGAAACGGTACGCGGCTGGCACCGCGGCCATGTCCGGGTGATGCAGAGCGCCCGGGCGCGCGGCCTGCTCACCGAGCTGACGCCGCTGCTGCTGAAACAACTTGCCCGCGCCCCGGATGCGGATGCGGCATTCCGTGCCTTCGACGCGTTCCTCGCCGGGCTTCCCGCCGGCGTACAGCTGTTCTCCATGCTGGCCGCCCATCCGGAACTGCTCGAACTCCTGGCCGACGTTCTCGGGACGGCACCGCGCATCGCCGACCATCTGACCAAGAATCCGGCCCTGCTGGAGGGGGTATTGACCGGCGACTTCTTTTCGCCGCTGCCGGAGCCGGAACTCTTGGCCGAGGAACTGTCGCGGTTGCTCGATCGGGCGCGGGGACTGGAGGATGTTCTCGACCTGACCCGGCGCTGGGCCAATGAACGACGCTTCCAGATCGGCGTGCGCTGCCTGCAGCAATCGGTGCCGGCGGCGGAGGAGGGGCGCTCGTGGTCGAACCTGGCGGAAAGTTGCATCCGCGTGCTGCTGCCGCGCATCGAACAGGAATTCCGAACCCGCCATGGCGCGGTGGCGGGCTGCGAGATGGCGGTTGTCGCGATGGGTAAGCTGGGCAGCCGGGAGATGACGGCGACGTCCGATCTCGATCTGATTTTCGTCTACTCGACTCCCACCGAGGGCGCCACGTCCGACGGCGAGCGGCCGCTGGCGGCGTCGCAGTACTTCGCC
>CAYNIS010000246.1:0-5856 GCA_964397055.1 uncultured Rhodospirillaceae bacterium
CGCCGCACTCGACCAGCCCCTCGACCAGCACCTGATGCAGACGCGCATTCCTCGGGTGGCGTGTCACGCCGTCCGCGGCGACCGCCACGGCGGCGTCCATGGCACCCAGGTTCACCAGAAGCTCGACCCGGTTGAGCCGGGCGGGGAGCAGGTCCGGCGCGATCTCCAGCGCTTCCGCCAGGGCGCGGTCGGCCTCTCCGGCCCGGCCCAGCCGGCTGAGTTCGGTGCCGAGGGCGGCCCACGCGGTGGCGTCCCGTGGGTTGCGATGCAGGATGCGCCGGCAGGCCTCGGCGGCCTCCACGGTCCGGCCGGTCGCGCTCAACAGGCGGGCATGCTGGTGCTGGATGGCGATGTCGGCGGGATCGAGCCCGGCCGCCCGCGCGAGGATACCGGCGGCGGCCTTGCGCATCCCCTGCGCCTCGCAGGCGAGGCCGATGAGCGCCCAAGCGGTCGCATCCTCGTGGTCCAGCATCATCAGCCTGACCGAGTCCTCGAACGCGGCCTGGGCGTTCCCGGTGACGAGGTGGGTGCGGATGCGCGGGATCAGCGTGTCGCGGCCGCCGAACAGCCCGTAGCCGGACGTGTAGTACCAGCGCTCCTGCCCCGTCGCCGGGTCGCGGAAGCGGTTCCAGACACGCCGGTCGGTCCCGGGCAGATCCGGTGGGGCCTCTGTGACCTCGCCCGTGCCGGAGTCCCGGGTCGTCAGTTCTGTGCTCTGCCCTGCCATCGCCCGAACTGCCAGCAAGAGGGCCAGCGCCTAATAGTCCGGCGGGCGCTCGGCACCCTTGGCGATTTCGTCGTCGATGGTGCCGTAGCGTGCCGTGGTCTCCCGCGACATGGTTTCGAGCTTGCTCGCCTGGGTTTTCGCTTCGCCGACCATGAAGTCGAACAGCTTGCGCGGGTCCGCGGTGTTCCGGACCTTCTCGATCATCTCTGGTGCCGCGCGCGCCTCTTTCAGCGCCTTCACCATCTCCGCGACCGCGGGCACCATCATCTGCATGCCCATCTGCTCGTTGGTCAGCTTGCGCACGCCGAGCGCCTCGTCGAACGGTGGTATCTCCTCCAGGAACTCCTTCTGGATCTCCGCGACCGGCCGTTCCTCAACCCCGACCCTGTCCCACACCGCGACCAGATAGTCGATCTGTTCGCTCGGGTCGTCATACGCGTGCTCCAGCCGGGCGCGCCAGACCAGGGTCACCTGGTGCTCCTCGCCGTCGATGAACACGGTATCGAGCTGCATCGGCACCTCGTTGAGGGTGCGGGTCTCCTCCTCCGCCTCGACATAGAAGACCCGGGGCCGCAGGCCAGGCAGGTTGAAGGAGACGGTCTCGCCGCGCGCGGAGAGGTGCTGGAGGGCGACCGACTCGTTGCCGGTCACGCCGGTGATCTGCTGGTCCTCCGGTGCTGCGTTGTAGAAGCGTGGGTCGAAGTCCTTCGGCGGCTGCGGGGCGACCGTGTTCGCCCAGACATGGTCGCGGGTTCCGGCAAGGCGATTGCGCGCCTCCCAATAGGGCGGGATCGGGCCGAACCCGGCGGGGACCGGCCGGTCGGAGAAGTCCCGGACCAGCTGGTTCGGGTATTCGATGTTGGGCGCCATCACCACCGGGTCGGGATCCGGCGCCGGGGTCACGATCTCGCCGGTGGGCGACAGGGTGGCCAGCGGTTCCGGCGGCGGGGCGCCGCGACCGGTCGGGTTGCGCTGGTCGTAGAGGCCGCCATAGGCGCGTTCCCAGCGCATCGGCATTTCGGTGAACGGTGTGGGTTGGGACAGGCGCCAGTCGCCAAGGTCGTTCTGCCGCCATTCCCGGTCGCCGGTCACCACCAGACGTTTCGACCATTTTCCGACGCCGAGGCCGACCTCCAGCTGCTCCACCGGGTCTCCTCCCGGGGCATGGGCGGAGCCGTGGAAGACGATATCGGTGAGGGTCTTCGGCGGATCGACGTCCGACGGGTACTTGACCGACCGGCCGAGATCATCGCCATGCACTTCGTCGCCCTTGATCGGCGCTTGCGCATCGGCGGGAAGGGCGGTGACCGCGCCGTCCTCTGCGATCGCGAACGTGCACTTGACGATGAAGTCGATGTAGCGGCCGAGCCAGCGGTCGTCCTCGGTGACCGGGGCGACGACCGCTTCGGTCTTATTGAACGGGATCATCGCCGGTCTCTTCCGCCGCCTTGGCCTTGGTCTTGCGGGCCGGAGCCTTCTTCGCCGCCGGTTTCTTGGCGGCCGGCTTCTCCGCCGTGGCCGGAGCCTCGCTCACGTCGCGCACGACGAAGTCCTCTTCCGCGAAGTCGATCACCAGATGCTCGATCGCCCGGCCATCGCCCATGCGCGCCAGGATCTCGGTCGACAGCACCGGCAGCACCCGGTTGTTGATGATCCGGTCGAGGCTGCGGGCCCCGGCCCCGGCCTCCCGGGCTGCGGCTTCGCGAATCGCACGCACCGCGGCATCGGTCATGTCGCAGTCGGCGTTGTGCGCCTCTGTCACTCGCTTGGTGACGGTGCGGAGCTTGATCCTGGCGATCGTCTCGACATCGTCGCCGACCAGCGGGTAGTACGGGATGACGGTCATGCGGCCGAGCAGGGCCGCCGGGAAGAACTCCCGCAGTGTCTCGTCGACCGCCGCCAGCACCGTCTGCGGGTCCGGGCGCCCCTGCGCGCACATCGTTTCGATCACGTCCTCTCCGGCGTTCGACGTCGCGATGATGATGGTGTTGCGGAAGTTGACGCGCTGGCCCTCGCTGTCTTCCAGCCGGCCCTCGTCGAAGACCTGGTAGAAGAGTTCCAGGACATCCGGGTGCGCCTTCTCGAACTCGTCGAGCAGGACGACGGAGTAGGGGGCGCGGCGCACCGCCTCGGTCAGGACACCGCCGGTGCCGTAGCCGACATAGCCCGGGGGCGCGCCCTTGAGGCCGGCGACCGAGTGGCCTTCCTGATACTCCGTCATGTTGATGGTGATCATGTGCTCGCGCCCGCCGAACATCAGGTCGGCGAGGGTCGCCGCCGTCTCGGTCTTGCCGGTACCGGTCGGGCCGATCATCAGAAACACGCCGGTCGGCTTGTTCGGGTCGGTGACCTGGGCGGACGCCGCCTGGATGCGGCGCGCGATCTCGCCGATGCCCTGGGGCTGGCCGATCACCCGCTCGCCCAGGCGCCCTTCGAGGTCGCGGGCGGCTTCGAGGCTGCCGGAAAGGATCTGGTCGACCGGCACGCCGGTCCAGCCGGCGATGACGCCGGCCACCGCACCGCTGTCGACATGCGCCTGGCGCAGGCGTTTGGCCCCCTGCACAGCCGCCAGCTTCTGGCGCAGTTCCATCAGCCGGTCGACGGTCTTGCGATCAGCCGACTTGCCCTCGTCGTCCTTCTTGGCGATCTCGCCCTCGATCAGGACGATCTCCTCGATCAGCTGGCCTTCCTCGGCGGCCTGGCCCAGGAGCTTCTCCCGCTCCACACCCAGTTCGTCGCGGCGGTCGGAAAGCTCGGCCAGCCGTTCGGAGTGGTCGGCGCCGAACTTCTCCTCCCGCTTCAGGCGCTTCTCCTCCGCCTCGATCATCATCCAGTCGCGGTTGAGGGCGGAGACCGAGGGCGGTTCGGAGGCCTGGCTGAGCGCCACGCGCGCGCAGGCGGTGTCGAGCACGCTGACCGCCTTGTCCGGCAGCTGACGGCCGGTGATGTAGCGGGCCGCGAGCTTGGCTGCGATCTCGATCGCGGCGTTCTCGATGCGCACGTTGTGGTGCTGCTCGAGCGTCGGGGCGAGGCCGCGCAGCATGGCACAGGTCTCCGGGATCGACGGCTCCTCCACCCGGACCGGCTGCAGGCGTCGGGCGAGTGCCGGGTCCTTTTCGATGTACTTCTTGTACTCCCGCCAGGTGGTGGCCCCGATCAGCCGCAATTCGCCGCGGGCGAGCGCCGGCTTCAGAAGGTTGGCGGCATCGCCGGTGCCTTCCTGGCCGCCGGATCCGATCAGCGTGTGGACCTCGTCGACGAACAGGATCATCGGCTCCGGCTGCTGGGAAATCTCCTTCAGAAGCTGCTTCAGGCGCTGCTCAAACTCGCCGCGGACGCCGGCACCGGCTTGCAACTGGCCGAGGTCGAGCTGGCGCAGCTGAATGCCCTTCAGCGCCTCCGGCACCTGGCCGGCGGCGATCCGCAGCGCCAGCCCCTCGACGATCGCGGTCTTGCCGACACCCGGTTCGCCGACCAGGCAGGGGTTGTTCTGGCGCCGGCGCATCAGGACGTCGGCGGCCTGGGCGACCTCCTGGTCACGGCCGATGACGATGTCGAGCTTGCCGGCGCGCGCCTGCTCGGTCAGGTCCATGGTAAACTGGTCGAGGGCCGACTGCTCGCCACGGCCCTCGCGCAGAAGCTGGGTCGCCGTCTTCCTCTTGCCGGCCGCTTCCTTGCCGGCCTTGGCGGCGGCATCCGTCACCGCTTCGGTCGGGGTCGGCGTTGCCGTCGGCTGCGGAGCGGTCGAGCCCTCCGCCTCGATCGTGTGGTCGAGGACGAAACCGATGTCGCCGACGATCCGGTTCGGGTCGACCTGGCCCAGCGACGGGACACGCTCGCTGACCAGGGCGTTCAGCGCTGCATCACGCACCAGCGCCTGGAACAGGGTCGCCGACCGGATCATCCGCTGGGAATGGTCGACCGAGCTGGCGAGCCAGGCGGCACGCAGGAGATCGGGCAACTGCGGGGCGAGCGACGGCGTGCGGCCCGCGCCCCTGGCAAAGGTCTCGATCGCCTCGTCGAGTTCCGTCGTCAAGGTGCCCGGGTCGATGTCGTAGTGGCGCAGGATGGCGCGCAGATCGGTGTTCGGCGTCTTCAGGAGCTCGGCGAACAGGTGCTCGATCTCGACCGAGTGGTTGGTCTGGGAGACGGCCCGCCGGGCGGCCTGTTCCATCGCCGCCTTGCACACCGGGTTCAGCCGCTCGATCAGGCGCTTCAGGTCATTCGACATCGCCACTTCCCTCCCTATCCGGCTGTCGCCAATCGTTCCGCCACGGTCTGGCGGGAGCTAGCCGCCATCGCGTCGGCACTGGTGATGAGTGTCACGTCGACACGGCCGTCGGCCGCCGCCTCATGGGTGTCGAGCCAGCTGGTCCAACCGAGCCGGCTGCCGCTCGTCGCCGACAGCCGGGTGGGTGCGCGATCGCCCCGCTCCAGGATCAGCGTCATGGTGATTTCGATCGGCCGGTCGAGCGCCAGCAGGACGAGCGACGCGATCTCCTCGAACCGCTCCTCACCCGGCAGCATCCGCCGAAACGTCGCGATCGGCATCGGCCCGACAGTCAGGTGCAGTCCGCCCAACTGGTCCCAGACGCGCGTCCCCAGGATCAACGTCTCGCCCAGGCGCGCATTGCCGTCATCGACGCCAAGCCGGGCATGGTCGCCACGGTCGATGGTGATCCAGCGTCCGGTCAGCTGGTCGACCCGGACCCGCGTCGCAAGGAGGTCGGCGAGGATGCGCCGCAGCGCTTCCGAGGAGAGCGGCTGCCGGGCGAGGAGCGCGGTGTAGCGCAGCGCCAGACGGTCGCCCAGCGCGGTCCGGTTGCGCGCCGGCCCCGGCAGCAGGCCGATCAGCGCATGCATGACCTCGCCATAGGCCGTTTCGGCCGGCGGGCGGGTTTCGAGGTCGGGCCGAAGCGGCCGGCGTGCCTGCCACATGAGGCCGAACAGCCGGTGGACGAAGATGTCGAGAAAGGCCGCCGCCGCCTCGTCACCTTCGCGGGTGCGCTCGCGGATGTACTGGCTGAGCGGGGCGGGCAGGGGGCCCAGCGGCCCGCCGAACGAGAGGAAGGCGAGATCGAGATGCCCCTGCGCCTTGTCGCCCATCTGGCGATAGCGGGCCCCGGCCT
>CAYNIS010000247.1:0-5847 GCA_964397055.1 uncultured Rhodospirillaceae bacterium
AATCCGATAGACGTCTTCAAGGAGGCGACCGCCGCCGCCATGCGCGCGCTGGCGGAGGAGCGGGAGCTCCAGGTCAACTTCACCTCCGAACCGCCGGGGGTCGTGGGCCTGCGCGCGCGGGTCCCCAATCTCGGCCGCGAGCTGTCGGCGCGCGACGCCGCCATCGTGCGCGGGGCGGCCGACGCGGTCGCCCTCCGGCTGCGCCACCACGACAGCACCGTCCACGCCCATCGCATGCCGATCGACGATGCCGCCCGCCAGGCGTTCGAGGCGCTGGAACAGGCGCGCTGCGAAAGCCTCGGCTCCCAGGACCTGCCGGGGGTGAAGTCGAACATCGGCGCCATGCTGGAGGACCGCTGCAAGAAGCAGGGCATGGACAAGGCCCGCGCCCAGGACGAGGTGCCGCTGCCGGAAGTCATGCGTCTGCTGGCGCGGGAGGCGATCACCGGGGAGGCCCCGCCGGAGATCGTGCGCCACGCCGTCGACCTCTGGCGCCCGGCGATCGAAACCAAGCTGGGCGAGGCTTTCCGCCAGTTGGCCGATGTCGCCGGTGACCAGGACGCCTATGCCAAGGAGGCGCGCAAGCTGCTCTCGCGCCTCGATCTCGAGGTCGGGGCGGAGAGCGACGACAACAACGAGCAGGGCGACGAGGACGACGAGGATCAGGGCCAGGACCAGTCCGAACAGCAGGACGGCCAGGCGCGCGGCAGCGAGGACGCGGAGAGCGACGTCGACCAGTCGGCCGACGGCGAGACCGAGGACGGCCAGGTCGAGCAGGAAGAGGGCGGCTACGAGGAGGCCGATGGCGAACCCGGCGATGCCGTCGGGGCGGAGGAGCCGGCCGCCCCCCAGCATCCGCAATACCCGGACTTCTCCCGTCGCAACGATCCCGACTCGATCCCCTACCGGCCGTTCGCCGCGGAATTCGACGAGGTCATCGACGCCGCCGATCTCTGCGACGCCGACGAACTGGCGCGGCTGCGTACCCTCCTCGACCAGCAGCTTTCCCACCTGCAAGGGGTGATTGCCCGGCTTGCCAACCGCCTCCAGCGCAAGCTCTTGGCCAAGCAGTCGCGGTCCTGGGAATTCGATCTGGAGGAAGGGGTGCTGGATGCCGCCCGCCTCGCCCGCGTCATCGCCAACCCGGTCCTGCCGCTCAGCTTCAAGCAGGAAACCGAGATCGAGTTCCGCGACACGGTGGTTTCACTGCTGATCGACAATTCCGGCTCTATGCGCGGCCGGCCGATCTCGATCGCCGCGATGTCTGCGGACATCCTCGCCCGCACGCTGGAGCGCTGTGCCGTCAAGGTCGAGATCCTGGGCTTCACCACGCGCGCCTGGAAGGGCGGGCAGGCGAGGGAGAAGTGGATTGCCGCCGGCAAGCCCGCCAATCCCGGCCGTCTCAACGACCTGCGCCACATCGTCTACAAGTCGGCGGACGCGCCGTGGCGCCGGGCCCGACGCAATCTCGGCCTGATGCTGCGCGAAGGCCTGCTGAAGGAGAACATCGACGGCGAAGCGCTCCTGTGGGCGCACAACCGCCTGATCGCGCGGCCGGAACAGCGGCGCATCCTGATGGTGATCTCCGACGGCGCGCCGGTCGACGACTCGACGCTCTCGGTCAACTCCGGCAACTACCTGGAGAAGCACCTGCGTGAGGTCATCGACTATATCGAGTGCAAGAGCCCGGTCGAGCTGGTGGCGATCGGCATCGGCCACGATGTGACGCGGTATTACCGTCGCGCGGTCACCATCGTCGACGCGGAACAGCTCGGCGGCACGATGACCGAGAAGCTGGCCGAGCTCTTCAACGAGGAGGGCGGTTTCACCCGGTCGCCGATGATGCGGGCCGTGGGCCGGCGCTGAGCCGGCCGCCTCAGCCCTAATCGCCGAGCTTGGCGGCGAGCTTCGCCTGCAGCTTGGCGGCCTTGGCCTCCTGCTTTGCCTCCCGCGCCTCGGCCTTGGCCTGGTGCTTGGCGTCCCGGGCGGCCTGCTTGGCGGCGATCTCCTCCGGCGACTTGGTGCCGCCGGCGGAGGACGACACGCTGATCGACCCGATCGTGGTGTTGCTGCCGTAGCTGACGTTCGACGCCGATCCGAAGCTGTCGGCGCCGCTCTTGCCCTTTTGCACGACATTGATGCCGCGGTCGGCATTGACGGTCACGTGGCCGTCAGCCTCGATCCTGACCGGGCCGGGTTCCAGCGTTAGTGCGTCCTTGCCGTCGAGGATCAGGGTGTCGCCCTTGATCTCGATGGAGCTGCCCTCGATCTCGTGCGTTCCGTTCACGGTGATCTTCGCCATGGGTCTCCCCTCCGTTCGATCCCTTAACCCACATACGACCTGGGGTCCGATCGGTTCGGAATAAGTCTTGACCGAAACATCCGGTCAGCGCCGGCGCAGCATCAGTTTGTTGACCCGCATCAGGGCGTTGGAGAAGTCCTGTGCCTCCGGCCAGAAGCGCTCCCACGCAAGCTCGCCGAGGTCGGCGTGGATTTCACGGAATCGGGTGCGCCCGTCGAGCCGGACCAGGATCGCCTGCGCCAGCCGCGGCAGGGCGATCTTGAGGGTCATGCCGGTCAGGTCGACCTTGACCGTCGGGCCGGGGTCCAGCTTGCGCGCCAGAAGGGCGGTATCGGTGCGCGGCATCACCGGGATCGCGTCGGGTTCCAGCGTCGCCCGGCGACCGCTCGCCTCTCCCGGTCGCGCCAGATAGACCACATGGCGCGTGATATTGCCGGCCAGGCGCTCGGCCAGGGCTGCCTGTTCGACCGATGAGAGGTCGGCCACCTTCTGCAGGAGCCGCGGGCTCCTTTGCAGATAGGTGGCGGGTTCGTAGCGCGCCGGTTCGATCCACTGGGCGATCGACAGCCCGGCACCCGCGACCAGGTCCGCCAATTGTTCGACGGTATAGGCGCGGTCGCGCAGGTTGAGCAGCAGGTCGACGACGCCGGCGTCGGAATGGCGGTGATCGTTCAGGAACGGGTTGCGCGCGAACAGGTTGGTCACCGGCAGGTGCTTCAAGAGGTCCTTGGCCTGGGTGACGCGCTGGGCGAGGGGCAGGTCGCCGCCCAGCTGCTTGAGGGCGGCCTGAAGCTCATAGACGCCGGCCCGGCCGACGGCGCCGTAGACCATCAGGCCGATCGCCCCGCCGGGGCCCAGGAGGCTCGCCAACCGGGCGAGGCCGGCGGGCGGGTCGGCCAGGTGATGGATCACCCCGCAGCAATCGATGTAGTCGAACGGGCCCGGCAGGTCCGCGTCCAGGAACGACCCGGTGTGCAGGGTGACCCCGTCCAGCTCCCGTATCCTCAGCCGGGATTCGAGGATGCGCCGGGACGCGGCCGACAGGTCGATGTAGTGCAGCTCCGCCGGGATCGCGTGATCCTTCAGCTGCTGGGCGAGCATGATCGTGGCGTCCCCCGTCCCCCCGCCGGCCACCAGGATGCGCATCGGCCGCTCGGGCGGGAAGGTGCCCGGCAGGTCGCCGCGCCAGAGATAGTGCTCGATCTCCGGCAGGTCGCTGGGCGAGCCGGTGACCAGCCGCTTCATCTCCTCGCGCGGGTCGCGCGCCGGATAGGGGTAGGCCTCGTACTGCTGGGCGAGGTCGGGATCGTCGCTCACTCGGCGGTCGGCTCGGCGCTTACGGGAACACGGCGCGCATCCGGCCCGCCTCGATCCCGCGCCGGGTCGCGACGATCGGGTCGGCGAAGCCGGTGAGGGTGGCCGCCTGGCTCTCGCTCAGCGCGCCAAGCCGGCGCAAGAGGGCGGCCAGGGTGACATGGGACGCACGGAACGCGCCATCGGCGACCTTCAGCGCCACGCCGATCCCGGCGTCCTCGATCACCGCGCAATAGACGCCCTCCGCTCCGGTCTTGGTCAGCACCCGGCCGCCGGTTGCGGTGATGAAGGCGTGGTCGCTCGATCCGGTACCAGACATCAGGAAGGGGTGGGCGGCCCAGGCGCCCTTGATGCGCGTCACCGCCGCCGCGCGCGTCGGGCCGAGCGGGGTCGGCCGCGCCAGACGGGCCATTGCCCGGGCACGGCCGGCCAGGGGGACCGCGATCGTCGGGATGCCGCAGCCGTCGATGCCGCCCGGGGCGGATGTCAGGTCCTCGTCCGCGACCACCGACAGGGCGGTGGCGACACGTTTTTGAACCGGATGATCGGCGCCGACATAGCCGCGGGTCGCCTCCCCCAAATGCCGGGCGGTGGTCAGCATGCCGGCGTGCTTGCCGGAACAGTTGTTGTGCAACTGGGTCGATTCCGTGCCGGCGGCGATCAGCGCGTCCGTCGCCGCCTCCCCCAGCGGACGGTGGCTGCCGCATTCGAGATCGCGCTCGCCCAGGCCGACATCGCCCAGGCCGACATCGCCCAGCCAGCCGCCGACCAAGTCGACATGGGCGGGCTCCCCGCGGTGCGACCCGGACGCGATGGCGAGGTGGCGATCGTCGAGGCGGAAGGCGTCGGCGGCACCGGTTTCGACCAGGGGCAGGGTCTGGATCGACTTGATGGCGGACCGGGGGAAGACGCCCAGCGCACCCGCCCCGAACACCTCGACCAGGGTGCCGTCGGCGGCGGCGATCACCGCATCGACCCGATGGACCGATTCCGCGATACCGCCGCGGGTGACCTCGACCATGATCGGGTCGGTTTCTGACGACTGGGGCATTTCGGGGAACCCGGAAGAAGGCGTGCGGGAAGCTGCCATGGCGGCCTCGGACCTTGCCTCCCGCCCAGGCTGCCGGCAAGCTCCGCCGCCATGAGAGGCTATTTCGCGATCGGGGTCGAGCACATCTCGAAGCCCCACAATGTCGGCAATCTGGTGCGCTCGTCCCATGCCTTCGGGGCGAGCTTCTTCTTTGCGATCGCGCCGGCCGTCGACATGGCGTCGGTGCGCCAGTCCGATACCTCGGACGCGAGCCAGCACCTGCCGTTCTACACCTACCCGTCGGTCGATCAGATGCAGCTGCCGCGTGGCTGCCAGCTGGTCGGCATCGAACTGATCGAGGAGTCGATCCCGCTGCCGAGCTTCCGGCACCCGTTGCGCGCGGCCTACGTGCTGGGGCCCGAGCGCGGATCCCTGTCAGACGAGCTGGTCGCGCGCTGCGACCATGTCGTCCAGATCCCGACCAGCTTCTGCGTCAATGTCGGGATCGCCGGGGCGGTGGTCATGTATGACCGGATGTTGAGCCTGGGCCGTTTCGCCGAGCGCCCGGTGCGGGCCGGGGGGCCGCCGGCGGCGGTCGAGCCGCGCCGGCACCGGCATGGCGGTCCGGTGTTCCGGGCCGGGCGGGCGGAAAGCGGAGGAAGCCCATGAGCGGTCCGACCGATGCGACCACGACGAGCGCGGCTCCCAACGGCCGGATGGCCAGGATGGGCGTCGATTTCGCCAAGTCCGCCGGCGACTATGCGCGGCATCGTGCGGGCTTTCCGGAGAGCTTCTACCGGCGCCTCGCCGCCTATGGGGTCGGCTTTCCGGGCGAACACCTGATCGACCTCGGCACCGGCACCGGCACGATCGCGCGGCGCTTCGCCCGCGCCGGCCTCAACGTCACCGGCCTCGACCCCTCGCCCGGCATGCTGGCGGCGGCCGAGGGCCTCGCCGCCGACGAGGCGCTCACCATCAACTGGGTCGAGGGCCGGGCCGAAGCGACAGGCCTGCCCGACCAGTCGGCGGAGATCGTCACCGCCGGCCAGTGCTGGCACTGGTTCGACCGCGAGGCCGCGGCGCGGGAGGTCTTTCGCCTGCTCAAGCCCGGCGGGACGGCCGTCGTCTGCCATTTCGACTGGCTGCCGCTGCCGGGCTCGATGGTCGCGGAGACCGAGGCCCTGATCCTGAAACACAACCC
>CAYNIS010000248.1:0-5818 GCA_964397055.1 uncultured Rhodospirillaceae bacterium
TGGTGACGCTCCCGCCCGGCCGTTTCCTGATGGGTGCGGCTGAAGGAGAGGAGGGCGCGGGCGAGGACGAACATCCCCAGCATGAGGTGGTCATCGATTACCGGTTCGCGATCGGGAAATATCCCGTCACCTTCGCCCAGTGGGACGCCGCGCTAGACGCCGGGGTGGAGCTTCGGCGCCCCAACGACAATGGCTGGGGCCGCGGCGGCCGGCCCGTGACCAATGTCTCGTGGGAGGAGGCCCAGGCCTATATCGCCTGGCTCAACGGCGCGCTCGGTCTGACTGGTCGGCCGGATGTTTACCGCCTGCCGTCTGAGGCCGAGTGGGAATATGCCTGCCGGGCTGGCACGCAGACCCGTTTCAGCTTCGGAGACGAGGATCGCCGTCTCAGCGATCATGCCTGGTTCTCAGGCAATGCAGGAAGCAAGACCCAGCCCGTGGGCCGCAAGAAGCCAAACAGTTTTGGCCTTTACGACATGCATGGAAATGTCTGGGAATGGTGTGCTGACCCCTGGCATGAAAACTATGATGGCGCACCCGCTGACGGCTCGACCTGGCAGGGTGGCGACGCCTCGCGTCGTGTCCTCCGCGGCGGTTCCTGGAACTTCGATCCTTCGTGGCTCCGCTCGGCACTCCGCTACGGGTTCATCCCGTCGATCCGGTACAACGACGTCGGTTTCCGTCTGGCGAGGACCGTTTCGCCCTGAAGGGCGAAACTTACTTCCTTCTCTTTTACGGCGCAGCGGCGCAGCCGCGGAGCACTGGGGTCTGGGGGCGCAGCCCCCAGTCGAAATTTTCTGGAAATTGTCCCCTCCGATCCAAGGGTTTCGGTTGATCGCGGGATCGATTCGAGAAGGAACCTCTCGTCAAGTGATGCGACTCGGTCCCTCCTGAGGTCGATGACGTTTCCGGCCTCAGACTTCTTCTGCCCGGCAGGGCCCGCAGCGCCGCACCACGCGGCATTGCACCCGCGTCATCCCTGTACGGCCCCCTCGCGTCGTGTCCTCCGCGGCGGTTCCTGGAACAACAATCCTTCGAGGCTCCGCTCGGCAAACCGCAACAGGAACAACCCGACGAACCGGAACAACAACAACGGTTTCCGTCTGGCGAGCACGCTCCCCGGCAGGATCCTGGCGTTCAAGGACGCCAGGAGCGACCATGAGAGTGCGTCCAGGGCCGTCCATGATGAGCGGGCGTCTGAGGTGTTCAGGCGCCGTCACGCGTCGTCGCTGTCTTGCCGGACCTGTGAGCCGGGACAGCGGCGGCGTAACCCTCCGGACTCACACAGATGACAGCCCATCGCGATTCCTCCCGCCGGAAGGTCGGCCCTGCCCTGGAGGCCATGAACCGGTTCATCCGATGGCTGGTGCCGACCGTTGAAAAGTTCCCGAGGAGCCAGAAATTCCTGCTCGGCGACCGCATGCAGACCACAGCGCTCGACATTCTCGAGCGCCTGATCGAGGCCACTTATGATCGCGCCCGCCTTACGCATCTGCGCGCCGCCAATCTCGGGCTGGAGAAGCTGCGCCACCTGGCGCGGCTGGCCTTTGACCTGCGCCACATGGATGAGAGGCGATACGAGTATTGCGTCCGCGAACTCGATGGCATTGGCCGTCAGGTCGGTGCCTGGCTGAAAACCTCCCGCGGCGATGGCGGGCGTGATGCCGAAGCGGCATGATAACCTGTTTGCCGGGATTGCGAGTTTTAGCGCGCTCCGCCGAGCCGCGCTGAGGGCTGCGAAAGGCAAGAGGGCAAAGCCCGGTGCGGCAGCCTTCCTCGCCGATCTTGAACATGAATGCCTGACGCTTGAGTACGAGTTGCAGGCCGGCCGCTATGCCCCTGGAGCCTATGTGAGGATAGAGATCCGGGATCCGAAACACAGGATCGTATCGGCCGCACCTTTTCGGGACCGGGTTGTCCACCACGCCTTGTGCGCAGTGATTGAACCGGTCTTCGAACGCGGCTTCATCTCCAACAGCTTTGCAAACCGCAGGGGCAAGGGGACCCACCGCGCAGTGGAAACCTATGAAGGTTACCGCGACGCGTACGCCCATGTCCTGCGCTGCGATATATTCCGCTATTTCCCAGCCATCGACCACGACATCCTCAAGGTATCATTCCGCCGCCGCATTGCATGTGAACGGACCATCAGACTCATGGACCGCATCGTCGATGGATCGAACAGACAGGAGCCGGTTTGCCTGCACTTTCCTGGCGATGACCTGTTTGCGCCCTTCGCCCGCCGCCGCGGCCTGCCCATCGGCAACCTCACCAGCCAGTTCTTCGCCAATCTCTATCTCGACCCGCTGGATCACTATTGTTCGGAGGTCCTGCGCGCGCCCTTTCTGCGCTATGTCGATGACTTTGCGCTGTTCCATGACGATCCAGGCGTCCTGGCGGAATGGCAGGGAAGGATTGCCCGGTTTCTGGAGGCCCGCCGCCTGAAGCTGCATCCGCGCAAGACAGCGATCGTTTCCTGCAACATGCCTTCTGTGTTTCTGGGTTATGAGCTGTCACCGGGAGGGCGCAGACGCATGCCGGAGGAAAGCGTCGCCCGGTTCCATGCGAGGTTGCGCAGCCTGCGGGATCGGAGGCGCGTTGGAACGCTCTCATACAGCGAAGTCGGCCCCCGTCTCGCAGCTTGGGAAGCTCATGCGGGATTTGCCCAGACCCGAAGACTCAGAAATGCAATCCTTGGCCCGAAGTGCAATGGCAAGCGGGTAAATTGGACAAGCCTTGAACCCTGATGGCACACTCCCCATTCAAACCTCCGTGATCCGGAACGCAGAAAGCGTTTTGGTCGTCCGTCCTGCAGCTGTCCTCAACAGATGGTCGATGTAGACATAGCTTTGCAGTACGCAGCACGTTTGGTGACGCTTTCCCATTCGATCTGGTCGGCAATGCGGCAGGGTAGGATCCGCGTGTCCTCGTACAGCATGAAAAACTTGTTGGCGCACAACGCGATTGACTTGAGAATGACCAACACAATATACTTGTCATGGCGACGCGTTAAAAACTTGCAACCACGCATTTGGAGACCCTTTGGCAGAGCCGCACCAGAAACTGGCAGACTCGCTGGGCGTCCTGAAAAGACTACAGGACGAAGGCCGCCGTGTGTTCCAATCCAGCGAATTCACGCGCGTGCATCGCGAGCGCCTGGTCAGGAACGGTTTTCTGCAAGACGTGATGAAAGGCTGGCTGATCTCGACAAGTCCGGGCGAACGTGTAGGAGAAACGACTGCCTGGTACGCTTCCTTCTGGGAGTTCTGTGCCCGCTATTGCGAGGGGCGGTTCGGCCAGGCATGGCATCTCTCGCCAGACCAGTCTCTCCTGCTCGAGGCAGGGAACACGGTCATTCCCAATCAGCTGGTCATCTACAGCCCGATGGGGACCAACAACACTGTCCAGCTTCCCTTCGGCACATCCCTCTACGACCTGAAACAGGCCGACATGCCGTCGAACAAGGACATCATCGAAAAGGATGGACTGCGCATCTACGCTGCACAAGCTGGCCTGCTCAAGGTGTCGGAGGGGTTCTACCAACGCTATCCGGTCGAGGCCCAGACCATTCTGTCAGCTGTGTCGGATGCAGGCGACCTGCAGCGCCGTCTTCTGGCGGGAGGCCATTCGACCATTGCAGGCCGCCTTGCCGGCGCTTTTCGGCGCATCGGCAAGGCTGAGATCGCCGATGAGGTCGTCGCCGCCATGGCCGCGGCCGATTACGCGGTCCGCGAAAACGATCCCTTCGGAGCTGACCGCCATTTCGGCGAGGTCTCAAGGGCGCCGTCCCCCATCGTGGCGCGCTTGCACGTGCTCTGGGAAACACATCGCAACAAGGTGATCGAGATATTCCCCCCGGCTCCTGGGCTGCCCGCGGGCAAGGCGGCGTATCTCGAGCAGATCGATGACGCCTATGCCAGCGATGCCTACCACTCCCTCTCGATCGAGGGCTATCGTGTTTCGCCGGACCTGATCTCCCGGGTCAGGGCAGGTGACTGGAACCCGCAGGATATCAAAGGCGACCGCGCAGCAAGCGACGCCCTCGCCGCGCGCGGCTACTGGCAGGCCTTCCAGGCCGTCAGGGCCGACGTCGGGAAGGTCATTTGCGGAGCCGACGCAGGCAAGCTTGCAAGCACTACGCACCGCGCCTGGTATCGCGAACTGTTCCAGCCCTGCGTCGCTGCCGGTCTCATCAGGGCGGAAATGCTCGCGGGTTACCGCAATGACGCGGTTTTCATAAAGGCCTCGCGCCACGTGCCGCCGCGTTGGCAGGTCGTGCCTGATGCCATGCCGACCTTGTTCGAGCTGCTCACCAGGGAACCAGAAGCGTCTGTGCGGGCGGTCCTTGGACACTGGCTTTTCGGCTATATCCACCCCTATTCCGATGGCAATGGCCGGTTGGCTCGCTTTCTCATGAACCTCATGCTCGCCTCAGGTGGCTATCCTTGGACGGTGATCGGTGTCGAAGATCGTGGTCGCTACATGCAGGCGCTTGAGAGCGCCAGCGTTGACGCAGATATCGAGCCCTTTGCGACCTTCCTGGCGGAACGTGTGCAGGCAGGTCTGGAAGGCAGGTCTGCACCCGCACCGGGAGATGGTCGGTGAGTACGATTGTGCGGTTCAGGCCCGGGACTTCAGGAGCGTGCAAAGCTGATCAGCCGTGCGCCCTGCAGCTGTCCTCAAAGGATCGTCAATATGAACATAGCGCTGCGTCACGCCGCGAGAAGAATGGCCGAGCATCGCCCGTATGGTGAGTTCCGAATACCCAAGGTCACCAGCAACGCTGGCAAAGGTATGCCGCAGCACGTGCATGGTGACGTCGTCCCAGCCGAGCTTGTCGGTAATCCGTTTAATAACGCGGGGGACGCCCACGAAATGCCCTTCGCCGACCGCGGCCTCGAAGACGTAGTGGCTGTCGCTCTGGAGCCGCATCTTTCGAACGATATCGAGAGCCGGCTCGCCGACGACGCGTACCTGGGCGCCAGTCTTGGTCTGGGGAAACCTCACGACACTTGAGTCACAGTCCACCCAGCTGTGTTCGAGGCTCAGCACTTCGAGGCGGCGGAAGCCTGTCAGCAGGGCGAAACGGATCGCTTCCAGAGCAACGGGGTGTTCGGTGCCTTCGGCGTCTCGCAGAGCCTGGCCGAACTGTCGGATCTCGTCGGTGCTGAGCCGGCGCTGCCTCTTGTTGTCGGCATGTCGGCGAACACCGCGGGCCGGGTTCTTCTCGACAAGGTCGAAACGGATCGCGTGCTCGAAGATGGAGTGAATGGTGCCGACTGCCCTGGCGCCGACGCCAGGACCACCGGTGGTGTGTCCGCCCCGACCGTTTCGCAGTTTGGCGGTCTTGCCAGCGATGATGTCGGCCTGAAGTTTCTCGATGTCACCGCGGCGTAAGCCATCCACCTTGCGGTTGCCGATCAGCGGCAGGATATGCGTGCGGATTCGGCTCTCATCCATGTCGAGGGTCGACTCCTTGATGGGCCGGCGCATGCGACCGAGGATCCGCCCGGCGCGCGCCTCGGTGAGATACCATTCGCAGAGTTCGGCGATGGTCAGGCCTTCGCGTTTTGAGAGCTTGTCCTGGAGCGGGTCGTCGCCCTTGTAGACCTCGACCATTTTCTCCATGGCCCAGCGCCGGGCATCGTCCACCGAGAACGCGCCATAGCGACCGAGCACCATGCGGCGGCTGCGCTTCTCGGTATTGCGGTACTGGAGGACGAAGGTCTTCGTGCCGCCCTTTGTGATCTTGAGGCCGAAGCCTGAGCTGGTCCCAGAAAACTGGACAGTGAACTAAGGTATATCCCGACGGACGAAG
>CAYNIS010000249.1:0-5772 GCA_964397055.1 uncultured Rhodospirillaceae bacterium
CCAGCTGATGGTCGAGGACGGCTCGCTCGAGGTGTTGCGCATCCTCTCCAACGCTTCGGCGGTGATCGCGGAGGGGGAGGTCCTGCAGCTGTCGACCGTCAACAACCTCGACACGACCGAGGACCAGTATCGGGAGGTGATCGGCGCCAAGACCGCCGCCCTGTTCGCCGCGGCTTGCGAGATCGGGCCGGTGGTCGCCGAGCGCAGCCGAGACGAGGCCGTGGCCCTCAGCCGCTTCGGCACCGCTCTCGGCATGGCCTTCCAGGTGGTCGACGACGTGCTCGACTACGGCGCCAGCGAAGCCCGCTTCGGCAAGGGTGTCGGCGACGACTTCCACGAAGGCAAGCTGACCTATCCCCTGATCCACGCGGTTTCCCGTGCCGATGCCGAAGAGCGGCGGTTCTGGCAGCGGACCGTCGCCGGCCTCGACCAGGAGGAGGCGGATCTCGACCGTGCCCGGGCGATCATGACGCGGCATGGCTCGTTCCGGGCCGCGATCGCCCTCGCCGAGGACTATGCCGCGCAGGCTCATCGGGAGCTCGCCGCCTTTCCGGCCGGCGCGTTCAGGACGGCCCTGGCCGATGTCGTCGATTTCTCGGTCAGCCGCGGCTACTGAACCGGGCACATTGATGCCCGGTCCTTGAAGACGCCCCCGCTTTGCGCTATTTATTGCGGTCTCGCGGGTGTCACACTCGTTGCCCATACCGGAGTGTAGCTCAGCCTGGTAGAGCACTGTCTTCGGGAGGCAGGGGCCGGTGGTTCGAATCCACTCACTCCGACCAATCGACGCGCCCGGTGGCCTCTGCCGCCGGGCGCGTTGCCGTTCCACCCGGGGTGAATTCAGCCGTCTTTCCATGACGAAACCGCAAGGGTGGCTTGCGCTTTCGTCTCGTCGCTGGAAGGATGGTTAAGCAACCCGGGCGAACGGTTAAGGCTTCAAGAACGCGACCGGGCAGGGAGGGGCTTATCCGAATGCCCGAGACGACGTCCGCGCGCGGCGACGGTGAAGACCGGCCGGCGCCCGATCTGGATGAAGCCCATACCGGGCTCGGTGCGGCATCGCACGAAGCGCGCTTCGCGGTCACGGAACTGCGTCAGGCGCGCGATCGGATCGATCGCTTCCGCGCCATGGCGAACAAGAACCCGCGCATCTTCAAGCCGGAACTGGCGGCGGCCCTGCACCAGCTCGCCGAGAAGCTGATCTGGGCCGGACGCCATCGCGCCGCCATCGGCCCGCTGGGCGAGGCGATCGAACGGTTGCGCCGGCTCGCCTCGGCCGACCCGGACGCCTATCTCGCCGAACTCGCCCGCGCCCTCGCCGACCGGGGCCGGGCGGCGATCGCCCTCGACGATGCCGAAACCGCCATCGAGCACCTGGCAGAGGCGGTCTCCTACTTGCGCTCTCTCGCCAGCCGCGCGCCCCTCGTGCACGCCCAGGACCTGGTCATGACCCTCGCGGACCATGCCCGCGCGCTGGCCGAAGTCGGCGACCGCGAAGCCGCGGCCGACACCTTCTCCGAGGCGGATCATTGGCATCGCCAGGCGGGCGATCCCGAAGCCGGGCTGGCCTCGACCCTGACCGAACCGGCCCTCAGCCTCTACCGCAGTCTCGATCCCGCCGGCACCCGGGGCCAGCGGCAGCTTGGCTGATCCCGGCGCCTCGTCGCCGCCCGTCACTTCCGCTCCACACCGCTAGAAGGAACCGCTGGCGCCATGGCGCACTTGTTCGACTTTTCCGGAAAGACCGTGTTCGTGGCCGGCGGCACGAGCGGCATCAATCTCGGCATTGCCGAGGCGTTCGCGCAGGCAGGGGCGCGCGTCGCCACGATCAGCCGGAGCCCGGAAAAGGTCGACGCCGCGGTCGAGAAGCTGAAGAGCCATGGTGGCGAGGCCATGGGGATGGCCGCCGATGTCCGTGACTTCGGTCAGGTTTCCCAGGCCATGGCCTCGGTGCGCGAGCGTTTCGGCCAGTTCGACGTGGTGATCTCCGGCGCTGCCGGGAACTTCCTGGCGCCGGCCGCGGGCCTGTCGTCGAACGGCTTTCGCGTGGTCGTCGACATCGACCTGATCGGCACCTTCAACGTCATGCGCGCGTCCTACGATCACCTGACCCGTCCGGGGGCGAGTGTCATCAACATCTCCGCCCCGCAGGCCTATCGCGCGATGCCGCTGCAGATCCATGCCTGTGCCGCCAAGGCCGGGGTCGATCAGGTGACCCGCGTGCTCGCGGTCGAATGGGGGACCGAGGGCATTCGCATCAACTCGATCTCCCCGGGTCCGATCGCGGAGACCGAGGGCATGACGCGGCTCGCCCCGACGCCGGAGGCGGAAGCCCAGGTCACCGCGTCGATCCCGCTGGGCCGCTGGGGCACCAAGGCCGACATTGCCCATGTCGCGATGTTCCTGTCCTCGCCCTTCGGCGCCTACATCAACGGCACCGTGATCCCGGTCGATGGCGGGCAGTCGGTCGCGGCGTCCGGCGGGCGCGACTACAAGGCGATGATGGACAACATCCCGGCCCGCGGGTGATCTGACATGACGTTGCCCGCCGACCTCTCCGCGCGGCTGAACCTACCGCTGATCGCCGCCCCGATGTTCCTGGTCTCCGGCCCGGATGTGGTCATCGCCGCCTGTCTGGAAGGCGTCATCGGCGCGTTTCCCACGGTGAACTGCCGCACGCTGGAGGATCTCGACGGCTGGCTCGGGCAGATCACCGGAGCGCTCGAACGTGCGCGGGGCGAGACCCCGAATGCCCGGATCGCGCCGTTCTGCCCCAATCTGATCGTCCACCCGTCGAACCCGCGCCGCGACGACGACATGCGCCTCGTCATCAAGCACGGGGCGGAACTGGTGATCGCGTCGGTCGGCAACCCCAAGCCGGTCATGCCCCCCCTCCACGATGCCGGCGTGCGCGTCTTCGTCGATGTCGCAAGCCTGCGCCATGCCGAACGCGCGTTGGAAGCCGGGGCAGACGGCCTCGTCCTCCTGACCGCCGGCGCCGGCGGCCAGACCGGCTGGGCCAATCCGTTCGCCTTCGCCCGCGCGGTCCGGAAGATGTTCGACGGGCCGATCATCATGGCCGGCGGCATTTCCGACGGGGAGGCGCTGTTCGCGGCGCAGGCGCTGGGCTGCGACCTCGCCTACATGGGCACGCGGTTCATCGCGACGGCCCAGAGCATGGCCCCGGATGGCTACAAGGACATGCTGGTCACCAGCCGGCTCGACGACATCAAGCTGACCAAGGCGTTCACCGGGCTGGAGACCAACATGCTGCGGGCCTCGATCCAGGCGGCCGGGCTCGACCCCGACAACCTGCCGGACCGGGGCACGATCGACGTCAGCCAGGACATCAACCCGGAGGCCCGGGACAAGAAGCGCTACCGCGACATCTGGAGCGCGGGCCACTCGGTGAGCGGGGTCGGGCGCGTCCTGTCGGTCAAGGAACTGGTGGCGGAGACCGCGGCGGAATACCAGTCGGCCCGTGGCCGCGTCGCGGCTATGCCCGGCTGAGACGCCGGCCGAGTGCCTCGCCCGAGCGCCACGCGTCCTCGACATCGGGCCCGAGCCGCCAGTCGCCGATCGCGCCGAGATTGAGCGCGGCGTCCCAGCCGAAGGCACTGCCGAGACCCTGAGCGACCCGCGCATAGCGCCAGCGATGCGCCGTGCGATAGAAGACCGGTCCGTCGGCCACCAACAGGCGTTCCAGATCGGCGGCGACATCGGCCCGATCCCGTTCCAGGTTCGCGCGCGTCCAGGCGACGTCGGCGTGGACAGTGCGGGTTGCCGGCCCGGCGGCCAATTCCAAGGCGAAGAGCCCGGCCCATACCGGATCGTAGCCGGCCGCGGCCGCCTCCTCGGCAAGGGCCGGCGCGAGCGGCCTCAACAGAGACTGAGCCTGCGGAGCCGGGACCGCGACCACGACGCACCCCAGGCACCGATCCATCGTCGGTCCGAAGCGCCCAGGCCGACCCCCCGGCATCGTTGCGGACGGCCTCGATGCGGACGATCTCGACCCCCTGGTGCAGGTCGAAGCCGCCGGCGATGACGGTCGGGACGGCGTTGATGCCGCTGAGCGGGCGGCACGTGCCGTCGGCACCGACCTCCGCGACCCCGGCGTCGAGCGCCGGCTTCAGGAAGGCCGCGAATTCCGGCGCGGTCACCTGGAAGGCTGGCGCCCCGTGGTCCCAGGCGAGGGGACCGCGCTCATGCCGGACCTCCCGGGTCGCGAGCCGCCCGCCGGGTTTCCGTCCCTTGTCGAAGAGCGTGACCGGCATGCCGGCATCGGCGAGGCGCCGGGCACAGGCGAGGCCGGCAATTCCGGACCCGATGATGGCAGTGGTGGGGGCGGTCATTGATCGAAGTACTTTGAGTGGTCCATCGAGCCGTGGGGCACGCCGACGACTTCGAGCGAACCGCCTGTCACACGGTAGAAGATGAGATGCTGGCCTTGCCGGTAGCTGCGAAGCCCGCGTCCTAGATCATCTCGCCGGCGCCCCAAGTCAGGATGGACCGCCAGCCAATGGAAGCGGGCGGTCAGGTCCTGTAGGTAAGCGTTTCGCTGTGCATGCCCCCACACTTCTTCGGTGTAGTCGCCGATCCTCAGGAGGTCGCGTCGAGCGCGCCGGGTGACGCGGACCGTAAGGCTCATCGGAACTTTGCGGCCGAGCGGGCATCCAGCTCGGAGATTATGTCCTCAACGGAGAAATCCTCCACGAACTCCCCTCGATCCGCCTCGGCAATGCCTTCGGCCAGATGGGCCTTGAGCGCTTCGAGCCTGGCCTCATCCTCGGCCATGCGCGCCAGGGCCTCGTCGAGGACTGCCCCGACGGTTTCAAAGCGGCCGGATTCGACCAGGGAACGCACCAGGGCGGCGTTCTTCTCCGAGAGATCGACGGTGATCGCAGACATCGAGGCGCTCCAGACTCGCTTGCGCGTAAGAGAATGGGGCAAATCCAGCGCCCGGCAAAGCCGCGTGACCGCCTATCGGGCGCGCGGATGGGCCTTGGCGTAGACCGCCTGCAAGCGGGCGGCGTCGACCGCGGTGTAGCGCTGGGTGGTCGAGAGGGAGGCGTGGCCTAGCAGTTCCTGAATGGCTCGAAGGTCGGCACCGCCGGACAGGAGTTCGGTCGCGAAACCATGGCGCAGCGCGTGCGGGGTCGCGTGGTCCGGCAGGCCGAGGAGCGGGCGCAGCGCGCGCATCTGGCGTTCGGCGACACCGGGGTTGAGCCGGCCGCCACGAGCGCCCAGGAACAGGGCCTCGGCAACATGGGGGCAGGCCTTGAGATAGCCCTCGATTGCCGCGCGCACCGGTGCCATCAGCGGCACCACGCGCTCCTTGCCGCCCTTGCCTAGGACCCGGACGGTCTCTCCGGCGACGTCGCGCCGATCGAGCGCCAGTGCCTCCCCCAGCCGCAGCCCGGCCCCGTAGAGCAGCAGGAAGAGCGCCCGGTCGCGGGCCGCGATCCACGGGACGGAAGCGGTGATGTCGGTCGCCTCGGCCAGGCCGCGCGCGTCCCGGTCTGCGATCGGCCGCGGCACACCGCGCGGCAGGCGGGGGGCGGCGACCGCGTCATGGGCATGGGTCCGGATCAGCCCCTCTCGATCCAAGAACCGGATCAGGCTGCGGACACCGGCCAGCGCCCGCGCCCGGCTGCGGGCCGAGACACCGTCGCGCGCCCGCGACCCCAGCCAGGCGCGGAAATCGGCAAGACGGGCATCGGCAAGATCGGCGAGGACCGGCGGGCGGCCATGATAGTCGGCGAGGAAACCGAG
>CAYNIS010000250.1:0-5757 GCA_964397055.1 uncultured Rhodospirillaceae bacterium
ATCCGAGGATGTACGTCAAGCCGTACCAGCGGAGGTCGATCGGGCCCGGCAGGTAGTCTGCGAACTGTGCCAGTCCCACGATGACAAGCGGCCCGGTCAGGCCGACGACCCGGGCGGACGTCGCAAGGGCCGCGGCCGCCATCGACCGCCGGGTCGAGAGATCGCCATGGTGGCGCAGGCGTCCGACCCATTCGGGCAGGACCAGGACGGCGACGATGAGGGCGGCCACCGCGGGCGTCCCGTGGGGCATGTCGGTCGCCGCGAACAGCCACATTCCGATGCCGTAGGCCAGCGCGACCCCCGGCATGTCATCGAGCCCGTCGAGAGCCGTACCGGCCGCCCGGGAAAGCCGCGGCCACTCTCGCACCCAGGTCAGCGCCCACCGGCACAAACCCGCGACCGGGGCCGCCAGCAGGCCGGCGATCAGCACGATCCAGAGCGTCGCGAACAGCCCGCCCATGATACCGGCACGATGGGTGGCTGCGTCATCCGCGTGAAGGAGCCAGCCGGCATGGCCCCGAACCCGGAGGTCGCCGCGATCCTGAAGCGCGAGAAGCCAAAGGCTCTGCTGCGAGGAGACCGCCGCCTCGCGTCCGCCCACCCAATAGGCCGCCGCCGCCTCGCTGACCGGTACCCAGATCGGCTCCGGCACGCCATCGATGACCGGTCGTTCGATCAGGGACTGGCGCCACTCGGCCTCGGCGCCTTTGGCCAACAGTCGATCGAGTTGCCCCCGGCGCTCGATGGTGTCGCCATCGGCCCCGAGGTTCAGCCGCTCCATCAGGGCCTCCCGGAAGAGCGCGCGATAGTCCACGCCCTCAATCGCGGTCAGCCGGCCGTACAGCCCCAACCCGGCGACAACGGCCCGATCCAGCCGCACGACAAGACGAACCTCTGTCCGGGTAAGCGCGGGCAAGCCATGCCACATCAAGAAAGCCATCAGCGCCACGGGAAGACCCAGGCACAAGAACCCCGCTGCCAGACCCCCGGCTGAGCGCCGGGGCGACGAGGCGAGCGCGGAATTCCCCATCGCGGGACGGTCTGAAGCCAGATGCCTATCCAGGCGCCGACGCCCTGCCCGACCGGCCCCGACCGTCAGGACGAGCCCGATCAGGGAGAGGATCGCCAAAGGGCCGCTCGCCCCGGCATCGGAACCGGCATCGGAACCGGCATCGCCGACCACGGCCTGGAGCATGGCGCCGGGCACGGTCACCGCCCAGTGGAACGGGGACAGGGTGACCGCTGCCGCGAAGGCTCCCGCCGCGAGCGCGATCGTGCCCTCCCCGAGCAGGCGGGCGGCGACCATCAGCCCGACGCCCAGAGCGTTTTCCAGCCGGACGGAATCGGCTCGACGGTTCGAAAAATGCTCAGATTCAATGGATTGGCGCGAGTTGCGAACCGCCATATGGGTCCACACCGCTGGAACACGCGCCACGACTGCCGGGGGCGCGGCTTCCGCCGCGCCGGCATGGAGGATGCGGTCGATCAGAAGGGTGGCATACGGCGCCGTCATCAAGCCGGTCGCGAGCCCGATCACCAGGGCACTGCCGAACGGGAACTCGATGTCGAGCGCCTCGAAAAGCGTCCACGCCCAGGGGTGCAGGACGTAGGCAGCCGCAATCGCGAAAGTGATCGACGGGATGACCGACAGCACGTCCAGCGCCCGGCGGGCACGGTCTGCCCACACCCCGTCTTTCGGACAGGTTTGAAGCCAGCGCGCCGCCGGCCAGGCGAGCGCCAGGGCGAGCGCTATCGCGACCACCAGCACCCTGAAGGCACCGACAACGACCGCGATGACGCTCCAGTTGGCGTTCGCTGGGTCCCAGACCGAGGTCAGCAGCCGGCCCGGCTCACCCGCGACCAGCAGCATGAAGGCGTCGAGAAGCGGTGCCGCCAGAACGGCGGCGGGCAGCACGGCGACCAGGCACAACAGCCAGCGCGGATCGTTGCGGGGCACCGGCGGCGGTATGGCAGCTTCCCCGGCCGCTTGAGCGGGCGTGCGGGCAGCCCCGAGACCGCCACCAGCCACGGAACCCTCGGCAGGCGTTCCGTCGGCGAGCGTTGCATCCGCCACCGTCTGCCCCGCGATCGACGCTGGCGCAAATCCCGAGCGGTCTTCATCAGTCCGCGACGACGATTTGCGCGTCAATTCAATAGGTTGAGCGATTTCCGAACCGCCGGACTGGTTCAGTCCGGCTGGAAAACGCTCTCGCGGGCGATCCGCCGAAGCCGTGGCGGCGAGAAACACCGGATCAACCGCCGCCGTCACGGTCGCCGGCTCCTCGGCCGGCCCCTCCGGCAGGGGATCCGCAATCGTCGGGGCGAGCGCATCCTCCTCGCCCGGGCCCTCTTCAAGCGTCCCATCCGCGCGCATCGCATCCGCGGCGGGCTGGATTGGCGGCGGGTCCGCGCCAAGGGCGTCGCGCAACATCGCGGCGGATTGCGGCCGCTTCGTCCGATCGAGCGAGAGCGCGCCTGCCACCCCCGACAGCAACGCCGGTGGGTAGCGGCCCGCGAACGTTTCCTCGATCGGC
Organism: uncultured Rhodospirillaceae bacterium; assembly: GCA_964397055.1. Taxonomy (GTDB): domain Bacteria; phylum Pseudomonadota; class Alphaproteobacteria; order CAYNIS01; family CAYNIS01; genus CAYNIS01. The sequence continues at coordinate 2,535 of CAYNIS010000250.1, forward strand.
TCCAGCGGCTGCGCGCCGAAGGCGCGGTCGATGGCCGGCGGCGGTTTTTTCCCGGTGATCGCCCGGTAGATGAGCGCGGCGGTCGCGTAGACGTCGGTCCAGGGCCCCTGGTCGCCGGCCTCCTGATACTGTTCGGGGGCGGAATAGCCGGGGGAGAACACCATGGTCAAAAGCTGGGTCTGGCTGCCCAGCGCCTGGCGGGCGGCACCGAAGTCGATCAGCACCGGCGCCCCGTCGGCACGGATCAGAACGTTGTCCGGCTTGATGTCCCGATGCAGATAGCCCTGGGCATGCACGGTCTCGAGCCCGTTCAGCAGGGGATCGAAAATCCGCTGAAGCTCCCCCTGGGTCGGGGCCCGGCCGAGGTCCTTCAGATATCGGGTGAGGGTCCTTCCCTCCTCGAAGTCCATCACCAGATAGGCGGTTCCGTTCGCCTCCAGAAGGCGGCGGACGCGCACGATGTTCGGGTGTCGAAAGCGGGCGAGCGTGCGCGCCTCGTCCAGGAAGCGACGCCGGCCCCAGTCGAAGGTCCGGGCGGCCTCGGCGTTGGTCAGCGGCTGGACGGTCGCCCCGGCGCGCTGGGCAAGGGTCGCCGGGAAGAATTCCTTCAGGGCTACCTGGTCGCCGAGGACCGTGTCGGTCGCGAGATAGGTCACGCCGAAGCCGCCCTGGCCCAGGACGTGGACGACCTCGAACTCCTCGACCCGGTCACCGGCGAGCAGCGTGTTGCTCACCGGCCGGCGGGCATCGTCACCGGCACCCGTGTCGACCAACGACAGGTCCTCGAGAAGTTTGCCGGCGCAAGGGTGAGCGTCAGGCCGGAACGGCGCTCGCCGGCGGGCGGTAGAAGGCGGCCATGACCTGCACGATACCAGCGGTCAGGCCGATCGAGATACCGAACTGGAAGGCGAGGTCGTAGGAGCCCATGGCATCGAACACCCAGCCGCCGCCATAGGCCCCGAGGAAGCTGCCGACCTGGTGGTTGACGAACATCACCCCCTGCAGCATCGCCTGCCACCTGAGCCCGAACATCTCGATCACGGCACCCGCGATCAGCGGCGACACGCCGAGCCACAGGAAGCCCATCGCCGCAGCGAACAGGATCGTCGACTCCGGCGTCGGCGGCAGCATGAAATAGGCGGCGAGGACGAGAGAGCGGCAGATGTAGAGCAGGCCGAGCAGGGCCTGCTTGTTCCAGCGCTGGCCGGCCCAGCCGAAGAACAGGCTGCCGAGGATGTTGAAGCCGCCGATCACGCCGAGGGCCGTCGCCCCCAGCATCGGGTCCATGCCGCACAGGATGATGTAGGACGGCAGGTGCGTGGTCAGGAAGACCAGCTGCATGCCGCAGACGAAGAAGGCGAGCGTCATGATGACGAAGCGCGGGTTGGAAAGCGCCATCACCAGCGCTTCCCCGGCCGTCTTGTCGTCGGCGCTGCTGTCGGGGGCGGCCGCCCCGACCGGCTTCTGGATCGGCCAGCGATCGGCACGGCCGGCGATCCACGCCGCCGGGATCATCACCAGGGCAAGGGCCGCGAAACCGAACGCCCCGAACCGCCAGCCTTCCTCCGCGATCAGGAACTGGCCCAAGGGGGCGGCGATCAGGGCACCGATCGATCCGCCGGCCGACACCACGCCGAGGATGGTCGAGCGTACCGCCGGCGGCACCACGCGGGAGGAGACGGAAAGCGCGATCGCATTGGCGGTGCACGCCATCGCCGCCCCGACCATCAGGCCCGGGCCGAGCATGATGAAGACGATGTCCTCGGCAAAGGCCATCGTCGCGAGGCCGGCGGCGTAGAGGGCGGCACCGGCGACCATCAGCGGGCGGAAACCGATGCGGTCGGAATAGGCACCGACGATCGGCTGGAAGATGCCCCACATCAGGTTCTGGACGGCGATCGCCAGCGTGAAGTCGCTGACCGATACCGCGATGTCGCGGGTCATCGGCGTCATGAACAGGCCGAGCGACTGGCGCAGACCCATCGCCAGCGACAGCATCGCCGCCGCCGCGATCAGGACCGGCAGGGCGCGCCGGTCGATCCGGGGCTTTTCGGCCATGGCGACACTACTCATCGAAGGCGATCTCCACTTTCGCGTCGCGGCCGTAACGGGCCACGATCTCCTGCCCCTGCTTTACCGGGAACATCCCCGTGGTGGAACCCGTTGACACGATTTCGCCGGCGGTGAGGCCGATCCCGCGCTGGCGCAGGGTCTCGGCGAGCCAGACCAGCGGGGTCAGCGGATCGCCCATGACCTCGTGGCCATGGCCGAAGCGGCGCTCCACGCCGTCGACGCTGAGCACCACCGCGACGTCGGAGAGGCCGTCGCGCCAGCCCGCGATGGCATCGCCGATGACGTAGCGCCCGGATGCCGCCCCATCGGCCAGGATCGCCGGCAACGGCGGCAGCTTCGCCATCGGGAACCGGCATTCGGCGACCTCGATCCCGGCGAAGACGCCGTCCACGGCATCGACCACCGCCTCCCGCGACCAGGGGGCCTCGCTTGCCGGTAGGTCGCGACCCAGCCGCACGAAGAACTCGCACTCGACCAGGGGATCAAGGAGCTCCCGGTGGGGAAGCCGTGCCGGCGACGGGACCAGGAAGCGCTGGTAGGTCGGCCCGTAGATCGGCTGGTCGATGCCGAGCTTGGCGCGCACCGCCTCGGTCGTGCCGGCGATCTTCCAGCCCAGCCTGGGCCAGCCCAGGCGACCGGCGACGTCCCAGGCGATGCGATAGCCGTCGGCCGGTGTCGCCGGCACCAGCGCCGGGTCGAGATCGGCGATGGCGGTCGCGGTACCCCGCGCCGCCGCCAGCCTTTCGGCCAGCCGGATCTCCGGCCCGGTCCGCAAGGCGTTGTCGTCCGACGGCCGACGGGAGGACGACGTGCCGAGGGATGCCGTGCCGGGGGAGTTCGTACCGGGGGAGTTCGTACCGGGGGAGTTCGTACCGGGGGAGTTCGTACCGGACATGCCGCGTTTCCTTCCCCCGCGTCAGGCCGCGGTCCAGCCGCCGTCGATCGGCAGCGCGATGCCGGTGATGTTGCGCGCCGCGTCCGAGCACAGGAAGAGGGCGGTGCCGGCGACCTCCTCCACCGCCACGAACTCCTTGGTCCATTGCGCGGCGAGGAGGACGTTGCGCTTGACCTCCTCCTCGGTCATCCCGCGTGCGGCGGCGGTGTCCGGAATCTGCTTTTCGACCAGCGGCGTCCAGACATAGGCCGGGCA
>CAYNIS010000251.1:0-5746 GCA_964397055.1 uncultured Rhodospirillaceae bacterium
GCGAGGCAGACCGGCACGTCGGCGCCCAGGCGTGCGGCGACCTCGAACACCTCGGGCGCTGCCCAGTCGAGCCCCCACAGGCGGCACAGGGCACGCAAGGTCGCCGCCGCATCGGCCGACCCGCCGCCGATGCCGGAGGCCACGGGCAGAGCCTTTTCCAGCGTGATCGCGATATCGGGCGGGCGGCCGGCCAGCTTGCCGAGCGCGGTCGCGGCCCGGGTGACGAGGTTGTCGGCTTCCGCTTCCAATGCGTGCGCGAACGGTCCGGCCAGCGTCAGCGACAGGCCGTCGGAAGGTGCGGCCGAAATGCGGTCGCCGGCCGCGGCAAAGGCGACCAGACTGTCGAGCAGGTGATAGCCGTCGTCGCGCCGCCCCACCACCTGCAGGGTCAGGTTCAGCTTGGCGCGCGCGGCTTCGACGATGCCGCGCCGCTGGACGATGTCAGAGGGGGCAGGCGGCACCGTCGGCGTCAGTCGGCCGTGTTGTTGGACGCCTGGGTTTCCACCAGCCCGTCGCGAAGCTTCGCCTGGATCGTTGCGATCAGGTCGGCATCGTCATCCGCATCGGCATGGTCGAGAGCGCGCTGCCACTGGAACCGGGCTTCCAGGAAGCGGCCGACCTGCCAATAGGCATCGCCCAGGTGATCGTTGATCACCGGGTCGTCCGGCTCCAGCTCCACCGCCCGTTCCAGATGGCCGACCGCGACGTCGTAGTTGCCGAGCCGGTATTCGACCCAGCCCAGGCTGTCGACGATGAAGCCGTCATTCGGGCGCAGCGACACCGCCCGCTCGATCATATCGAGGGCTTCGTCGATGTTCACGCCCTGGTCCGCCCAGGTGTAGCCGAGATAGTTGAGGACGAAGGGCTGATCCGGTTCGAACTCCAGCGCGTGCAGCAGGTCCTTCTCCGCCTTCGGCCAGTTCTTCGAGCGCTCGTAGGCGATGCCGCGGGAGTAAAGAAGCGGCCAGTGGCGGCGTTCCAGGTTTTCCTCGCCGATCCGGTCGATCGCTTGGTCGTAGCTCTGGATCGCGTCCAGGAACCGGCTGGCGCGGCGATGCACGTCGCCCAACTGGATCACCGGTTCCGGCCGTCCGGGGCGGGCCACGGCGACCTCCTCCAGTCGCGCGATCGCCTCATCCTCGCGCTCCGCCCGGACCAGGCTGTCGGCCTCACGCAGGCCGGCGACCAGGGCAAGGGGGCCTCCGACGGCGCGGAACTCCTCGATCGCCTCGTCATGGCGGCCCCGGTCGGCCAGAATCTCGCCGGTCAGGAGATGCGCTTCGTCAAAACCGGGGGCGAGATGAAGGGCGATGCGCACGTAGAGCAGCGTCATGTCGCTCGCGGTTTCCTGGTCGAGCGCGTTGGCCAGGTCGAACAGGGCTTCCGCGGCCCCGCGCGCCGGCGAGTCGATGAGGCGTGGCGGCTCTGACGCGTCCGCGCGCACCCGTGCGTACTCGCCGATCGGGCCATCCGGATGATCGGTCAGGGCGCGGTCGTAGAGGGCGGCTGCTTCCTCGTTGCGCCCGGTCCGCTCCAGATGCCCGCCGACGGCGGACAGGGTGCGCACCGATACGCCCTCTTCGATCAGGCTGTCGAAGGCCGCTGCGGCCTCTTCCTCCTGGCCGGCGATTTCCAAGAGCCGAGCGCGGTGCAGAAGGTAGACCGGGCGGAAGCCCTCGCTGTCGGCGAGCCCGTCGAGGGCAGCGAGTGCCGCGTCCGCATCCTCGCGGCCAAGCTCGGCCCAGGCGGTCAAGAGCGGGACCAGGTAGCGGCTGAGCCCACGCGGACCCAGGCTCGCCAGACGCTCGATCGCGTCATCGGGCCGTCCCGCCCGGATGTCGTCGGCGACGAGCAGGGCAACGGCAACCTCGTGCTCGCCGTCCTCCGGACGGACCGATGGTGCCAGGTCGACCGCCTGGTCGAGCCGGCCGGCGCCGAGGCCGAGCAGGAACGTCTGGCGCCGGAGCTGGGTGTTGTCGGGATCGACGCTGAGGGTGCGCGAAAAGAAGTTCGCGGCCGCGTTCCAGTCGCTGTCCGACTGGGCGAAGCGCCCGGCGAGGTAGCTTCCGATCGGCGAAGGCGGGCCTGACTCCACGGCCAGGATGATCGAGTTGAGAAACGCGTCGGGCCGGTCGGTTTCCTGGAGATTGTCGGCGATGGTCGGCAGCCGACCGGGGTCAGACGCGATCCGCGGCGGGGAAGTCTCCTCGGCAATCACCGGGACCGATGTATTGGGCCGAGCGGTGCTGCTGCCATCGGTCGCCGCACACCCGCTGGTCATCGCCGCCGAGATCGCGAGGCTGGCGACGATCAGGACCGGGGCCTGACGACGAAGGTGCCGTCGCCGGCAACCGGTGCTGCCGTCGGTCGAGCTGTCGGCAGGGCCGGCGGGGCCGATGTTCGCGGCGGTGACGGTGTTGTGCGCGGTCACGGGCTTGTGCTCGGTCACGGGGCGCCTTGCTTTCAAAATCCTGCGGTCGTCCAAGTGGGCACCGGCCGCAAATGCATCCCGGCCATGCGCTGCCACACCCTCCGCAGTCTAGTCGGGCGGGGTTAACGGCAAAAGACCCGGCCGGATCGGGACCGGCCGGGTCGCACGCTCATGGCGGCAGGGTCCAGGCTACATGTTGGGGTAGTTCGGTCCGCCGCCACCTTCCGGAACCACCCAGTTGATGTTCTGGGTCGGATCCTTGATGTCGCAGGTCTTGCAGTGAACGCAGTTCTGCGCGTTGATCTGCAGCCTGGGGTTGCTGCCGTTGTCGTCGCGCACGATCTCGTAGACGCCGGCCGGGCAGTAGCGCTGTTCCGGCGCGTCGTATTCCGCGAGATTGTGGCTGATCGGCACCGACGCGTCCTTGAGCGTCAGGTGGATCGGCTGGTTCTCCTCATGGTTGGTGCTCGACAGGAACACCGAGGAGAGCTTGTCGAAAGTGATCTCGCCGTCGGGCTTCGGGTATTCGATCCGCTTCGAATCCTTGGCCTTCCTGAGCGAGGTGTGGTCCGGCTTGTGGTGGAAGGTCCACGGCGCCTTGCCGCGCAGGATCACGTTGTCGAACGCGGAGTAGATGAGAGCCGGCCAGAAGCCCCACTTGAACGCCGGCTTGATGTTGCGCGTGCGAAAGAGCTCGTCCCACAGCCAGCTTGATTCGAGCTTCTGGCGGTAAGCGGTGACCTCGGCCGATCCCTGTTCCGCCTTCAGATGTTCGAACACCGCTTCGGCGGCGACCATGCCGGACTTGATCGCGGTGTGGTTGCCCTTGATCTTCGGCAGGTTCAGGAAGCCGGCGGTGTCGCCGATCAATGCCCCGCCAGGGAAGGTCAGCTTCGGGATCGACTGGAACCCTCCGGAGGAGATTGCGCGCGCCCCGTAGGAGATGCGCCGCCCGCCCTCGAAGAACGGCTTGATCGCCGGGTGCAGCTTGAAGCGCTGCATCTCGTCATAGGGCGACAGGAACGGGTTCTTGTAGTTGAGGCCGACGACGTAGCCGACCGACACCTGATTGTTGTCGCCGTGATAGAGCCAGGACCCGCCATAGGTCTCGTGGTCCATCGGCCAGCCGGCAGTGTGAATGACCAGGCCCGGCTTGTGCTTGGCCGGGTCGATCTCCCACAACTCCTTGATGCCGATCGAATAGACCTGCGGGTCGACCCCCTCGCGCAGGTTGAACTGTTCCATCAGGACCTTGGTGAGCGACCCGCGGCAACCCTCCGCGAACAGGGTCTGTTTCGCGTGCAACTCCATGCCCGGCGTATGGCTGTCCGTCGGCTCGCCGTCGCGGCCGATCCCCATGTCGCCGGTGGCGACTCCCTTGACCGAGCCGTCCTCGTTGTAAAGGACCTCCGACGCCGCGAAGCCCGGGTAGATTTCCACGCCCAGCGCCTCGGCCTGCTCGGCCAGCCAGCGGGCGAGGTTGCCGAGGCTGATGATGTAGTTGCCGTGGTTTGCTAAGGTCGGCGGTGTCGGCAGCTGCACCGACGACTTTTCGGTGAGGTAGAGGAAACGATCCTCTGTCACCGGTGTGTTCAGCGGCGCCCCCTTCTCTTTCCAGTCGGGCATCAGCTCGTTCAGCGAGCGCGGTTCGAGGACCGCCCCGGAAAGCAGATGGGCCCCGACCTCCGAGCCCTTCTCCAGCACGCAGACGCTGATCTCGTGCTCGGCTTCGATCGAGAGCTGCCTCAGCCGGATCGCGGCGGCGAGGCCCGACGGGCCGGCGCCGACGATCACGACATCGTATTCCATGCTTTCGCGTTCCATACATCCCTCCCAAGGGCGACCCGCCCACGGAGCCCGTGCGTCCGGTCCGTCCAGCGGTCTGGCGATCCGGAAGCTGTCAGCGGATAGTCTCCAGGCGGGTTGCACCATCTCCAGCAGTCGATCCCTTTGTTACAGGGCGGGCGGTTGAAGGCTCAAGCATGCTGAATGACGCGGAAACCTTGGCCCTGCTCGCCTGGTACGTCGCGATCGGTGCCGATGAACCGGTCGCCGAGGCACCGGTTGATCGCCTGACGGGCCGTCGGGAGGACCCGTCGCCCGCGCCGCCGGCGGCGCTGACCGAACCGCCGGCCGCGCTGACCGAACCCCCGGTGCGCGCATCGGTCGCTGACCGGGGGGCGCCGTCTGAGGCCGTCGGCCCGCCGCCAACGGCACTCGGGGCGGGCGAAGGACTGGCGGAGGCGCAGGCACTCGCTGCCGCCGCCGGCGACCTGTCGGCCCTGGATGCGGCGGTAAGGGGGTTTCGCGGCGTCGGCCTGGCGCGGACGGCCGCGAACGCGGTCGTCGGGTCGACCGCGGCGTTCGCCGGCCATGCGGTGGATCTCCTGGTGGTCGGGTCGCAGCCGGACGATGCCGGGGACCTGGCGGGCGAGCCGCTGGTCGGACCGGCGGGGCAGCTTTTCGATCGCATGCTGGCGGCAATCGGCCGCGGGCGGGGCGATCAGCCGGTGACGATGGCCACGCCATGGCGGCCGCCCGGCGGGCGGCGCCCCACGGATGCGGAACTTGCAATCGCCGCGACCTTCCTCGCCCGCCGGCTCGCCTTGCTGCGACCCGGGCGCATCCTCGCCCTCGGCGACACGGCGGCCCGCCTCCTGACCGGCCTCAGCCGCCCGGCCGCCCGCCTGCGCGGCAAGCGCCATGCTCTGTCGGAGCGATTGACCGACGACCCGGCGGCGGTCGAGGTGCTGGTGTCATTCGATCCGGGGATCCTGATCGCCACGCCGACCATGAAGCGCCACGCCTGGAACGATATGCTTCAACTGCAGGTCTGGCTTGAGGGTGGGGGTTTCCCGCCGCAATCCGGGCGCTGACCCATGCACATCGCAATGTGCTGATCTATCGTTCCCCGCCGCCGGGTTGCCGGATGGCCCTACAGCACCTATCCCTTTCGCCCATGACGATGACTTGGGTGGGCCCTTCGATGTTGCCGGCGTGGGCCGGCAGGCGACGATGGAATCGTCGGGGGCTCCGAGACACAGTGCGAAAGATCGGCGGTGATGGGCGCTCGCTTGCGGCCGGCTTGGTCCTGGCCGGGCTGATCGCCGCCGCACCGCCGCCGGCCAGCGCGACGGAGGCTCTGGCCGCCACCGCGACGGTTCCGGCCCTCGACACCGTGCCGGTGAGCGAACTCGCCCCGGCCCCCCTCGGCGATGGCACGCCGACGGCTCCCCAGCCGTTGGAGAGCCGGCCGTTGGAGGGTCAGTGCCGGGTGAGCGATCCGGCCGCCGCATTGGTGTCCGCCCTGGCACC
>CAYNIS010000252.1:0-5743 GCA_964397055.1 uncultured Rhodospirillaceae bacterium
GGAGGCCGCGGGCCTGCCGGCGGATCAGTTGACGGAGGACCAACGGGGTCTGCTGCGCCTGCTCGTCGCCGACCATACCGGTGTCACCGGCGCTCCCCCGGCGCCCACCGGCGAACTCACGCTCCAGCTACACCCGCTGCCGGGCGGCTTCTACTACCGGATCACCGGACCGGACCTCCTGATCGAGTCGCACGCGAAGTCGGGCAACAACCATGTCCACGCGGTCTGGCGCGACCGGCGCACGGATTTCGGCGGTCCGGATTTCCCGGAGGCCTATCGATGACAGAGGTGCCGCAAACGCCGGACGGCGGCAGTGACGCGTCCGCCGAAGTGCTGAGCGCCTTCCTGCGCCTCGGCTGCACCAGTTTCGGCGGACCGGTCGCCCATCTCGGCTATTTCCGGACCGAGTTCGTCGAGCGGCGGCGCTGGCTGACCGATGAGAGCTACGCCGACCTGGTCGCCCTCTGCCAGTTCATGCCCGGCCCGGCATCGAGCCAGGTCGCCATGGGCCTCGGCCTGATGCGCGGCGGCTATGCCGGCCTGATCGCCGCCTTCATCGGCTTCACCCTGCCCTCCTTCCTGTTGATGGCCGCGGCCGGTGCGGGTCTGGTCGCCGCCGGCGGGGCGATCGGCATCGACGTCATCCATGCGTTGAAACTGGTCGCGGTCGCGGTCGTCGCCCACGCGCTCCTCGGCATGGCGGAGCGCTTGTGCCCGGACCCCGAGCGCGCGTCGATCGCCATTGTCGGGACCGTCGTCGCGCTGACCGTTCCCGGCTATGGCGGGCAGATCGCCACCATCCTCCTCGGCGCCGGGTTCGGGCTGTCCCTGCTGAAGGCCGCCGATCCCGGACACACGTCCGCCCCCTCGACCCTGGTCACCCTGGAACAGGCGGCCGCGGCCCTCGGCATCTTCGCCGTCCTCCTGGTCGGGCTTATGATCGCAGCCGAACTGACCGAACACCCGCTCCTGGTGCGCATGGCGCTCTACTTCCGCGTCGGCTCGCTGGTTTTCGGCGGCGGCCATGTGGTGCTGCCGATGCTGCAGGCCGAACTGGTGCCGGACTTGGTCGACGTCGACCCGTTCCTCGCCGGCTACGGGCTGGCCCAGGCTGTCCCGGGTCCCCTGTTCTCCTTCTCCGCCTTCCTCGGGGCGGCCGACAGCGGCATGCCGGGCGCGATCCTCGGGGCCGGCATCGCCTGCGTCATGATCTTCCTGCCGTCCCTGCTCCTGGTCGTCGGCCTGTTGCCGTTCTGGGCGCGGGTCGGCCGCTATCCGCCGGCGCGCCAGGCGCTGGCCGGGATCAACGCCGCCGTCGTCGGGCTCCTCGGCGCGGCGTTCTACCAGCCGGTGTTCACCCAGACCGTCCACGACGGGCTCGATCTGGCGCTTGCCCTGGTGGCGTTCATGGCGCTCGGCATCTGGCGCATGGCGCCATGGCTGGTGATCGTGCTGGCCGGAGCCGGGGCGGCGGTGATGAGTGCGCTTTCGTAGGCTGGAACGGTCGGCTTGACGTTATGCACCGCTTGGTGCATAACGTCGGCCATGTCGAGACCGCGTGAATTCGAGCCGGACACCGTCCGGGAACGTACCCTTCACACCTTCCTGCGGGAGGGCTATGCGGAGACTTCCCTCGCAACGCTGGAGGAGGCGACCGGCGTCGGGCGGCGCTCCCTCTACAACAGCTTCGGCGACAAGCGCGCCCAGTTCCTCACCGCCCTCGGCGACTTCCGCAGCTACGCGGCCGGCCGGTTCCTCGCCCCGCTGGAGGCGGCCGACGGCGGCCTCAATGGCATTCGGGAAACCTTCGACCGCCTCCTGGAAACAGCCGATGCCCCGATCGGGCGCTATGGCTGCCTGATCTGCAACACCGCGCGCGAGCCGATCGCCGACGACCCGGAAGTCCGGCGCCACATCGACGACTACTACGCGCGGGTGGAACGCAGCTTCGCCACGGCCCTGACGCAGGCCCAGGCGGCGGGCGCCCTCAGTCCGGATCGCAACGTCGAAAGGCTGGCGGCGTTTTGCCTCTCGATCCTGATCAGCCTGTGCACCATGGCCCGGGCCGGCATCCCGAAGGACACCCTGGTCCGGACGGTCGACGAAACCATGGAGCACCTCGCGCGCGACACCGCCGGGTAGGCCCTTTTTTTTGCCGAGTTATGCACCAATCAGTGAAAATGGAGGTACCGATGAAAGCCATGGTTCTGCCCCGCTTCGGCGGACCGGAGGTGTTCGAGGAGCGCGAACTGCCCGATCCGGCACCCGGGGACGGGGAAGTGCTGATCCGGGTCGCGGCGTCGAGCGTCAACCCGGTCGACTACAAGATCCGCGATGGCCGGGCGGCGGCGCTGGCCGGGCCGCTGCCCGCCATCCTGCATCCCGACTGCGCGGGCGAGGTCATAGCGCTCGGGAGCGGTGTCGACGGCTTCCGGCCCGGCGATGCGGTGATCGCCTTCGCCAGCGGCCTTGCCGGCAAGCCCGGCGCGCTGGCCGACCTGATGGTCGCCGACGCCCGCATGGTCGCCAGGAAACCGGAAGGCCTGAGCTTCGAGCAGGCCGCCGCCCTGCCCCTGGTCACCGTCACGGCCTGGTACGCGCTGGTCGATCAGGCCGCCGTCGGCCCCGGTCACAGTGTCCTGATCGAGGGCGGCACCGGCGGCGTCGGTCATGTCGCGGTCCAGTTAGCCGCCGCCCGCGGCGCAACGGTCTTCGCCATGTGCGGATCGGCGGAGAAATGCGCGATCGCCGAGGACCTGGGGGCAACACGGGCCTTCAACTACAAGACCACGGAACCGGCGGAAGTGTTCGCGGCGGCCCCGGGCGGGGCGGGGTTCGACGTGGTCTTCAACACGCCCGGTGCGGCCTCCGTCGACCATGCCGTGGCCGCTGCCCGCCATGGCGGCACGATCCTCGACATCCTCGGCGACTTCCCGACGCGGCCGGGCTTCCAGGTGAAATGGCTGTCCTTCCGCAGCGTCTTCGCCGGGCGCCCGATCGTCCAGAACGTCGACCAAGCCGGTGTCGGCAGCATCCTGGCGGAAGCAGCGCGCCTCGTGGATCGGGGCAGCCTCAAGCCCCTTGTCGACCCGCAGCGCTTCGCCTTCGCGCGCGTCGGAGCCGCCCACAGCCACGCCGAGTTCGGGAGCCCGACCGGCAAGGTCGTGCTCTCCCGCTGACCCTGAACGACCCCCACTCCAGATGGAGATCAACCGATGACCTTCCCGATTATCGCCGCCGCAACCGCCGGCGTCCTTCTGATGCTGCAACAGATCCTGATGCTCTCCGTCGGGTTCACCCGCACCGCCTTGAGCGTCGGCGTCGGCCATGGCGACAACGCAGACCTGGAGCGCGTGATGCGTCGCCACGCCAACCTGGCCGAAAACGCCGCCATCTTCGTGGTGACGCTGGCGCTGCTCGAATTCCTCGTCGGCCAGGGCTTTCTCGTCGGCATATCGGCCGCAATCTTCATCGCCGGGCGCTTCGCCCATGCCGTGGCCTTCACCTCCCGGACCGGTTCGCACGATGTGAAGGAAGCCTCGGCGTTCCTTGCCCTGCGCGCGATGGGGGCCTTCGCCACCGCCTTCACCGGCCTCGCAACCGGCGGCATCCTGGTCTACCAGCTCGCCATCTCGACGATGTGACCCGGTCGGGCGGGCGGTACCCGATGGCGCTGCCCGCCTGCCCCCAATCATGTTTGCATAAAATGCCGTCCTTTTTTACCATTTATACAGCTGGATTGCCTCTCAAAAGAACTCGCAATCCGCGAACCAAGTATCTCCTGTTCTATACTTCCGCATAGATGTTCGATTAACTGACCAGAGCGTACAGTGAGGAGAGTGAAAACTTTACGGGGAGTCGATCATCGTCCGCCGACAACGACGGCGCGCTGATCGAACAGGATGGCAGGACATGGCAGACCCGCTCACGCTCTCGCTCGCCGCAGGTGCCGATCGCACCCAGCGCCCAGGCTTGCAGCCGACGCCGCCACAAGGCCGGGGTCAGGATCAGGTCTTCGCCCCCGGCGCGGGGGTCGGCGGCCTTGGCGACGACCAAAACACCCCGGCGGAGGTTCGCCCGCGCGGCATCAGCTTCGACGCGGGCGCCGGGGACGATGGCGCACAGGCTTCCGGCCGGCGCCAGGACGCCTCCCGCGGGCCCGGCCAGGAACCGGGCGGTGATGTTTTCCGCCAGCTCGAGGACGCGACGCGCGGGCTCGACCTCGGCGCCCTCGACGACCGCGGGCGGGAGGCGATCGCGGGCCGGCTCGAACAGCAGGGTTTCCAGCGCGGCCGCCCGGCCTTCTCCTTCACGGCCTGACAGCGCGGGCAAATCCCGACAGCGCTGGCAAGTCCTGACAGTCCCGGCCGCCGCGATCAGTCGGCCGATACCCCTGCCGAGAGCACGGATGTCGCAGCCACCGGCCGGTGCCAGACCGGAAGCGGCGTCGAGCGACCGCGCACGCTGACCTCCCCATGGCGGCGCCAGGCATTGCCCGCCCAGTCTTCGGCGGCACCGGCGGCCAACATGAGGGCTTCCGAGGCGACCGCCTCCGCCTTCAGGTCCTTGCACAGGCTCTGCAGGCGGGCCGCCACGTTGACGGTGTCGCCGACCACGGCGAACTCGCGGCGATGGTCATTGCCGACGGCCCCGCAGAACGCCTCCCCGTAGTGAAGGCCGATACCGACGGCGAGCCCGGGCGGCCCCTCATAGCCAGCCTCCCGCGGCCAGTCCCGGATCGTCCGCAGGACCCCCTCCGCCGCCATCAGGGCGCGCGCCGGCGCGCCCGACTGATTGCCGACCGCGCCGAACAGGCCCATCACCTCGTCGCCGGCATAGGTGTTGACGAAGCCGCCCTCCGCCTCGATCGAAGCACCGACACGCTGGCGAAACTCGCCGAGAAAGCGGGCCACATCGGCCGGGTCCGCGGCCTCCACATAGGTCGTGAAGCTGCGAATATCGATGAACATGGCGACGATCGCCCGCCGCGTGCCCTCGACAAGTTCCCGATCGCCGTCCATCACGCGTTCGGCCACGTCGTTCGGCCACGTCGTTCGGCAGGAAACGGAACAGGGCGGCCCGGCGCTGCGCCTCCTCGATCACCGGGCGCACCAGCCAGCGGTTGCGGTCGACGGTGAACACGATGACGACCCCGGCGAGGCAAAGGAGGGTCAGACGGATCAGGTTGGGCGGCAGCCCGAACATGAGCTCGACCCGCGGATCGAGGCCGGCCGGTCCCGGATGCGCGCCGTAAAGTGCCGCCGAGAGCGAGATCGAGAGGACCATGCCGACGATACCGAAGGACACCAGCGTCGGATCCAGGCGGAGACCGCTGACGGTCATCAGAAGCGGCACGATCCAGACACCCGGCACCATGGCGAGGTACGCACCCGGCAGGTCGGAGGAGACCAGCACCATCAGCATGGCGAAGCCGACCAGGATGACGTCGAGCAAGGCCAGTGCCCAGGCCATCCAGGGGCGGTAGATGGCGGCACCGGTAATGATCAACGAGATGACGGCGAGTCCGATCCAGGCGCTGGTTGAGACCACAGCCAGGGCCACACGCGGCCGGACCATCGCCTCGATCTCGTCCGGCAGCGGCGGCAGGGTGAACGACAGCACCCAGGCCAGCAGGGCGGTCATGATGATGCCCAGGGCAAGCCGCATCCACGCGGTCCGGCGCTCGGCCAGGCGTTCGGCCTCGGCCAGGGCATGGTCGAGGGGACGCGCGATCAGCGCCTCC
>CAYNIS010000253.1:0-5717 GCA_964397055.1 uncultured Rhodospirillaceae bacterium
TCCAGGCGAAATCGAGCATCGCGCGATGGCGCGGCGCCAGGCCGGCGGCCCGGTAGTTCATCACCAGCATCTCGCCCAGTTCCGGGTCGCCGGAGAGCTGGCGCACCGCCTGGCCGTGGGCCGCGAGGCAGTAGAAACAGCGGTTGTAGGAAGAGACGACCACGGCGATCATCTCACGTTCCAGCTTGGTGAGCTTGCTCTCCCCCAGCATCAGTTCGTTGTAGAAGCTGATGAAGGTCCTAAGCTTGGCCTGGTTGAACGCATAGGCCTGGATCACATTCGGAACCATGCCGAGCTTTTCCCGGCACTTCGCAAAATACTTCTTCATGTCTTCGTCCAGGGTCTCTTCCCCCGGGACGGTCAGTTCCATGATGTGATCCGGCTGTGGCATGTCGTCGTTCTCCCTCGGTCCCTTGTTCTTCGCTCGGCCTTGTCTCGATCCAATCCAGATGCTTTTCGGCCGGACCGTTATCGGGCCTTGGCGTGCCGGCCGATCCGCCTATCATTCGCGCGGCCCCGGCGAGACCCCGGGAGCCGTTGGCAACTGTGCCCAAAACCTTGCCATTGGAAAGCGAAAGGTTAACCCATGTCGATACGCGATTTCGCCGCCGAGGTGGATCATCTCTTCGCGTCCTGGCAGCGGCC
The DNA here is from genome assembly GCA_964397055.1 of uncultured Rhodospirillaceae bacterium. Classification (GTDB taxonomy): domain Bacteria; phylum Pseudomonadota; class Alphaproteobacteria; order CAYNIS01; family CAYNIS01; genus CAYNIS01. Next base: position 646 of record CAYNIS010000253.1, read on the forward strand.
CGGCGCCCCCGGCGGGGCGATCGCCGTGGTCGACCGCGGCGAGGTGGTCCTGCGCCGGTCCTACGGCCTAGCGTCGCTCGAACATGGCGTGCCGAACACGACCGGCACAGCCTTTCACATCGCCTCCATCACCAAGACCTTCGTCGCTGCCGCCTGCGTCCTTCTGGCGGCCGAGCGCAAGCTCGACCTCGACGCGCCGATGAAGGCCCTCGTGCCGGAAATGCGGTCCGGCGACGGCGTCACCATTCGCCAGCTCCTGACCATGACGTCCGGCCTGCGTGACAGCTGGGAGATGCTGCGGCTGGCCGGCATGCCGACCTCCCACCCGCGCACCCGCGACGACCTGATGTGGCTGGCGACCCGCCAGAGCGCGATGAACTTCCCGGTCGCCAGCCGGTTCAGCTACACCAACGTCAATTTCGTGCTGCTGAGCCTGATCATCGAACGCGCGACGGGCCGGACCGTCGATCAGGTATTCGAGGACAGGCTGTTCCGCCCGCTCGGCATGGCGCATACCGCCCTGCGCAGCGGTGCGGACATCGTCGTGCCTAACCTCGCCTCGGGCTACTGGCCGGTCGCCGGCGACGACGGGATCGAGCACCACCGGGTCGGCCTGCACGGCGTCGACATCTCCGGCGCCGGCCAGGGCGTTTCAACCGTCGAGGACCTGGTGCACTGGCTGATGGCCTGGCGGTCCGGGCGGATCGGCGATGTCGCCGTCTTCGACGAGATGGCGGAACCCGGCGTGCTTGCCGACGGCAGCCCCATGAACTACGGCCTCGGCACCTTCATCTCCGGCCACCGCGGGCTGGTGATCACCGGCCATGGCGGCAGCCTGCCCGGCTACAAGGCGCATCTGGGCTTCGCGCGGGAGCGCGACTTCGGCGTCGTCATCCTGTCCAATCGGGAGGACACGGTGGCGCTCGACCGGGTCAAGGACATCGTCGACATCTTCCTCGACCAGCGGCTCGACATGCCGAAGCCGGCGGTCGCGGCGGAACGGGTCGTCGCGGCGTCGAGCGAGATCGCCGACGCCATCGAGCACATGACCGGCCGCTGGTTCGACGCCGAGAGCGGCGAGATGATGACGGTGACCGCCAAGGGGGCGGAGCTGGAAGTCGACAAGCTCGGCCTCGACATCGTCCTGCAACCGACCGGGCCGGAAACCCCCGACCAGTTCGCCAACCCGACCGGCTTCATGCCCTATCGGCTGGCGCGTGACGGCGACGATCTGGTGCTGACCGCCGGCGGGCGCGTCCAGCGGTTCCGCAAGCTCGACCCCTTCTGGGCGGAAACCGACGAGTTCCCGTTCTATGTCGGGCGCTACTATTGCGAAGCCCTCGACGCCTGGCACGAGGTGTCGGCGGACGAGGACCGTCTCACCATCAGCTTCGGCCAGAAGCCGCACGGGCGCATGACGTTCCTCTTGGAGCCGGTGGCGTCGGACGTGTTCCGGATCGACGTGATCGAGCCGAACCTGCGTGCCCAATATGCGATCCGCTTCGAGCGCGGGGCGGAGGAGCACGCGACCGGCTTCAGGATCAGTTCGGACCGCCTGAAGGACACGGTGTTCGTCCGGACCTGAGCGCGGGTGACGATGCCGGAGTCGTCCTCTATCCTGTCAGCGTTGTGACGGTGAACGGGGATACGACCGGACATGGACGCGACCGAACCGGCGCCGGGCGATGATGGTTCCAACGGCGGGCTGGCAGGCCGGCTGACGCGGCTCGAAGCCCGCGTCGACGGGCTGGAACACGATCTGAAGCAGGTCTTGACCACGGTCCTGACCGGGCTGGGCGAGATCAAGGTCCAGATCGAGGTTCTGCGCGGCGACATGAACGCCCGCTTCGCCGAACAGGATCGCAAGTTCGAAGCGCGCTTCGCCGAGCAGGACCGCAAGTTCGAAGCGCGCTTCGCCGAGCAGGACCGCAAGTTCGAGGCCCGGTTCGCCGCCATCGACCAGCGCTTCGCGGAGATCGACCAGCGCTTCGTCGAACAGGACCGCAAGTTCGAAGCGCGATTCGCCGCCATCGACCGGCGCTTCGTTACATTAGAGGCCGCGATTGTCGAGCGCTTCGCCACCATCGACCAGCGCTTCGTCACCTTCGAGGCCGCGATCGTCGAGCGCATCGCCGGTCTTGATCGGCGCATGGCCGATTCGCATGCGGCCCTTCTCAAGGAGATCCACAGCACGCACCAGCAGGCGATCGACCGTCACCACGCCCTGCTCGAACAGATGTCACGCCAGAACGAACGACTGGCGGCGGTCGAGACCGACATGAAGGTCCAGGTCAGCGTGCCGGCCGCGATCGGCCTGTTCCTGGCGGGCATGGCGGTCCTAGTCGGCACCGCGAATTTCGGCGCCACGGTCGCCGGCGGCTCGCTGCTGCCCTGAGCCGTCTTGCCCTGAGCCGTCTTGCGGCTCGCCGCGACCCTGAGCCGTCTGGCGGGTCGTCATACCCGAAGCTGGCGGGCAACCAGGCGGATGACCCAGCCGACCACCGGCAGCTTCTCATAGAACTGCCGGCCGCAGTCCCAGTGGTCGAGATGCGCGGTGATCCGCCCTTCCGCGTCGATATGCACTTCCGACATGCCGACGATCGTCCACAGCCGCTTGGAGCCGCGCGGGCGGAAGGTCATGGTCCAGCGCAGGTAACCGGCATTTCCCCCGAGCGCCTGATCGGTCACCGCGAAGCTGGGCTCGTGCGTGCGTTCGAACATGTCCTCGAACACGCGGCGAAAGCCGTCGCGGCCGGTGATGTCGTTGAACGGATCGCGAAAGCGCACGTCCGGGCTGGTCAGGGTTTCCATCAGCGGCAGGGTTTCCGGGCTCAAGCCCTCGAACCAGGCGGCATAGCGGGCAAGGGCCGCCGTCCGCGCATCGCCATCCGTGGCGTCAGCCACCCTTGGTGATCCACTTCACCAGCGGGAAGTAGAGCCAGTACGGCAACCCCTCCATGAAGTGCATGAGAAAGGTGAACTTCCAGGGAAAACAGATCTCGAACCGGCTGGAGCCGAGGCCCCGGATCAGCGCCTCGACGGCGTCGTCGACCGGCATCAGGAACGGCATGGGAAAGTCGTTCTTGTCGGTCAGCGGCGTCTTCACGAAGCCGGGGCTGACCAGTTGCACCTTCACGCCATGGGGGTCGAGCTGCAGTTTCAGGGCCTCGGCGAGGTTGATCAGCGCCGATTTCGACGCCCCGTAGGACAACGACCGTGGCAGCCCGCGATAGCCGGCGACGCTGGAGACCAGGGCGATCTGGCCGGCCTTGCGCTTGATCATGCGCGGCATCAGCGCCTGCAGGCATTTCGCCGTACCGCCGACATTCAGGTCCACGACCTCCATGAAGCGGCCGGAATCGAAGCCCTTGACACCATCCGGCGCATAGGTGCCGGCGTTGAGCACGGCAAGCCTGATCGGACCGCATCGGCTTTCGAGGTCGGAAACGGTGCGGATCACCGCATCGAGGTCGGTGATGTCGACCGGTGCCGGGACGATCAGGCCGTCGAAATCCGCCGACGCGGTTTCCAACGCCTCCAGCTTGTCCTTGGACCGGGCACTGACCGCGACCGTCCAGCCGTCGAGGGCGAGGCGCATGGCAAGCGCCTCCCCGATGCCGGAAGAAGCACCGGTCACCCAGGCGATGCCCTTTTCCCCCTTGGCGGCGTCAGGCGGCCTCATCGCGGCCTCCCTTTAGCCCCGCGGGTCGCCCGGGCACCATCCCGTCGAGGAAGCGGCGGGCCTGTGCCCGCAACCGGTCCAGCTTCTGTGCGTCCATCCGATCGAGGTTCTTCATCATCATCGAAAGGCGTTGATTGTTGGCGAGGCGCTCACGGTTGCGCGCCAGGAAATCCCAGTAAAGCGCATTGAACGGGCAGGCGCCCTCGCCCTCCACCGCCTTCACGTCATACCGGCAGTTGCGGCAGTAGTCGGACATCCGGTCGATGTACTTGCCGCTCGCGGCATAGGGCTTGGAGGCGAGAACACCGCCATCGGCATAAAGCGCCATGCCGACGACGTTGGGCATCTCCACCCACTCATAGGCATCCGCATAGACGCACAGGAACCAGTCCTGGACCTCGGCCGGGTCGATTCCGGCGATCAACGCGAAGTTGCCGAGCACCATCAGGCGCTGGATATGGTGCGCATAGGCCTCGTCACGGGTCTGGCCGATCGCCTCGGCAAGGCAGCGCATGTCGGTGTCGCCGGTCCACCAGAAATCCGGCAGGGGCCGCCGCGCCTCAAGCACGTTTTCCGCGCCGTAGCCAGGCATCTTCAGCCAGTAGATGCCGCGGATGTACTCCCGCCAGCCCAGGATCTGGCGGATGAACCCTTCCGCCGCGTTGAGCGGGACGTCGCCGTCACGATAGGCGCGCTCGACCCGGCGGCAGAGGGCACGGGGGTCGAGCAGGCCGGCATTGAGATAGAGCCCGATCACCGCGTGGAAGACGGTCGGCTCGCCCACCTTCATGGCATCCTGGTAGTCACCGAAGGAGGGCAGCCGGCGGGTGACGAAGTCTTCGAACGCGGCCTGCGCATCCGCGACGGTCACGGCGAACCAGAACGGCCGCAGGCTGCCGAAATGGTCCGGGAACGAACGCTCGACGAGGTCGAGAACCTCTGCCGTGATCGGGTCCGGTTCGACCTTCAGCACCTGCGGCGGGGTCAGGTCGTCGGGCAGGCGCTTGCGGTTGTCGGCGTCGAAGTTCCAGCGCTCGCCGACCGGCTGATCACCGTCCATCAGGACGCGGTGTTCGCGCCGCATCTCCCGATAGAAGTGTTCCATGCGCAGGGTCTTGCGGCCCTTGGCGAACGCCTCGAACCGGTCGGCGGATGACAGGAAACGGTCGTCCTGGCGGATCTCGACCGGCAGATCCGTGGCCTCGCCCCAGCCTTCCATGTCCTGCAGCACGCGCCATTCGCCCGGGTGGGTCGCAACCACGCGACCGGCGCCGTGGCGGGCAGCCGCCCGCACGATTTCCCCGGTCAAGGTGCCGCTGGTCGCCGGGTCGTCGAGCCGGATGTAGTCGACGGCGATGCCTTCCGCCTCCAGTTCGGCCGCGAAGTGGCG
>CAYNIS010000254.1:0-5659 GCA_964397055.1 uncultured Rhodospirillaceae bacterium
GTCGCCGGTCTGCAGGCGATCGCGACGGCGCGCCGCCTCGGCGCCCGCGTGTCCGCGACCGACGTCCGCATCGCCGCCAAGGAACAGGTGGAGAGCCTGGGTGCCACCTTCGTCATGGTCGACAGCGAGGAAGCGCGCGAGGCCGAGACCGCCGGCGGCTACGCCAAGGAGATGAGCGACGACTACAAGCGCCAGCAGGCGGCCCTCATCGCCGAGACGATCAAGAAGCAGGACATGGTGATCTGCACGGCCCTGATCCCGGGCCGGGCCGCGCCGGTCCTGGTGACGGAGGAGATGGTCCAGACCATGAAGCCGGGCTCGGTCATCGTCGACCTCGCGGTCGAGCAGGGCGGCAACTGTCCGCTGTCCAAGCCGGGCGAGGTGGTGGAGGCCTATGGGGTCAAGATCGTCGGTCACGCCAACGTGCCCTCGCGCCTGGCCGCGGACGCGTCTTCGCTCTACGCCCGCAACCTCTTCAATCTTCTGGAACTGGTCACCGACAAGGAGGCCAAGACGCTGAAGATCGACTGGGAGGACGAGATCATCGCCGGTATCGCGCTGACCCGCGACGGCCAGGTGATCCACCCGAACTTCAAGGCCGACGCCTAGAACCTTAAAGCCAGGAGACGCCGCGATGGCATCCGTGAACGAGATTCAGGAAAACGCCGCGATCCTGACCGAGGCCGTCGAGGGCCTGCAGGAACGCGTCGCCATGCTCAACGCGCAGCTGGCCCGGATGGCCGAACATGCGGATGTCGCCGGCGCGGGGTCGCATGACTTCCTCCTGGTCGGTCTGACCGTGTTCGTGCTGGCCGTGTTCGTCGGCTATCACGTCGTCTGGAACGTCACCCCGGCCCTGCACTCGCCGCTGATGGGTGTGACCAACGCGATCTCCTCGGTGATCATCGTCGGTGCTCTGATCGCGACCGGCCCGGAGGCCGCAAGCTTCTCGAAGGTGATGGGCTTCCTCGCGGTCGTGCTTGCCTCCATCAACATCTTCGGCGGGTTCATCGTGACCCAGCGGATGTTGTCCATGTTCAAGAAGAAGCGCTGAGGCCGGGAGACCCATAGACATGGATTACGCAACCTTCTCCGGCCTCGCCTATCTGGTGGCCTCGGTCTGCTTCATCCTGGCATTGCGCGGGCTGTCGCATCCGGAAACCGCCCGAATGGGCAATGCCTTCGGTATTGCCGGCATGGTGCTGGCGATCCTCGTCACCATCGCCGCCCCCAACGTGCTGTCGGTGACCACGATCGCGATCGGCATCATCGTCGGCGGGGCGATCGGTTCGGTCATCGCGCTGCGCATCCAGATGACCGCTCTGCCGCAGCTAGTCGCCGCGTTCCACAGCCTTGTCGGCCTCGCGGCCGTGCTGGTGGCGGTCGCCGCCTTCTACAATCCGGCCGCGTACGGCATCGGCACCTTCGGCGACATCCGGGCGTCCAGCCTGATCGAGATGTCGCTCGGTGTCGCGATCGGGGCGATCACCTTCACCGGCTCGATCATCGCCTTCGCCAAGCTCCAGGGCCTGGTCTCCGGCGCCCCGGTGACCTTTGCCGGCCAGCACCCGCTGAACGCCCTCCTGGGACTTGTCCTGGTCGCGCTCATCGTGTCGTTGACCGTGACCAACTCGTCCTTCGCCTTCTGGATGATCGTGCTGCTGTCGCTTGCCCTTGGCGTGCTGATCATCATTCCGATCGGCGGCGCGGACATGCCGGTCGTCGTCTCCATGCTGAACAGCTATTCGGGCTGGGCCGCCTGCGGCATCGGCTTCACGCTGGAAAACAGCCTCCTGATCGTGACCGGGGCGCTGGTCGGCTCGTCCGGGGCGATCCTGTCCTACATCATGTGCAAGGGCATGAACCGCTCCTTCATCTCGGTGATCTTGGGCGGCTTCGGCGGCGAGAGTGCCGGCCCGTCGGCCGCCGCCATGGGTGACAAGGTGGTGAAGTCGGGCTCCGCCGACGATGCCGCCTTCATCATGAAGAACGCCGGCTCCGTCATCATCGTCCCGGGCTACGGCATGGCCGTCGCCCAGGCCCAGCACGCGCTGCGCGAGATGTCGGACACGTTGAAGGCCGAGGGCGTGGACGTCCGCTATGCGATCCACCCGGTCGCGGGCCGCATGCCCGGGCACATGAACGTCCTCCTGGCGGAAGCCAACGTGCCCTATGACGAGGTCTTCGAGTTGGAGGAGATCAACCGCGACTTCGCCCAGGCCGACGTCGCCTTCGTGATCGGCGCCAACGACATCACCAACCCGTCGGCCAAGACCGACCCGGCCTCGCCGATCTACGGCATGCCGATCCTCGATGTCGAGAAGGCCGGAACCGTCCTGTTCATCAAGCGATCCATGGCCTCGGGCTATGCCGGCGTCGACAACCCGTTGTTCTTCAACGACAACACCATGATGCTCTTCGGCGACGCCAAGAAGATGACCGAAGAGATCATCAAGGCCATGGAGTAACCGGTCCCCCATGGTACCCGTGAGACCGCGCGCTGCTTGAACCCGTCCTTCCCCCGCCGTGGGGGAGGGTGCCCGAGGCGCAGCTCCGAGGGCGGATGGGGGCTTCGATGCCCGACGACGCATTCCCGATCCTGGTCACCGACCCCGCCCAGTTGCCGGAACGGTTCCGCGAACCGCCGGGCTTCCTGTGGGGGGAGATGACCAACGCCGACGGTGCTGCCTTGCGCTTCGGCTGGATCGAGCCGGCCGGCGCGCGGGCGACGGTCATCCTCCTCGGCGGCTATCGCGAGTTCATCGAGAAGTATTTCGAGGTCATTCGCTGGCTGACCGACCGCCATCTCGCGGTCTGGACCCTCGACTGGCGCGGGCAGGGGGCGTCAAGCCGGTGGCACGACGACCCGATGCGCGCGGGCGCCGGCACGGGATACGAGTGCCATGTCGATGATCTGGTCCAGTTCCTCGGCGAAATCGTCGAGCCGGTGGAGGCCGCCCCGGTCGGCATCTTCGCCCATTCGATGGGGGCGCACTTCTCCCTGCGCTTCCTTCATGACCACCCCCACCTCATCGACTATGCGGTGCTCTCCGCGCCGATGATCCGGTTCCGGACGGCCGGTATCCCATGGCCGATGGCCCGGCTCATCGCACGGACCGCCTGCCGGCTCGGCTGGCAGGCCGAATACGGCCCGGGCTGCCGACCCTGGACCGATCCAGGTATCGAGAACCCGGCGACCAGCCCGATCAGTTCCGATCCCGACCGCTGCCGGCTGATGGCCGACTGGTACCGGATCGACCCGAAGCTGTCGCTCGGCAACCCGTCCTTCGGCTGGATCGAGGCGGGCGTTCGGTCCAGCGATATCCTGCGCGACCCGGCCTACCTCAGGGAGATCGAGACGCCGGTCCTGATGTCGGCGAACGGGCGCGACCCGATGGTGCGGCTGGACGACATCGTCCGGGCGAGCGAGATCATGCCGCGCGCCTCGACTTTCCGGACGCGCGGCACGAGACCTTCTTCGAGTGCGACCGCATTCGCGATGCCTGGCTAACCGCGATCGACGGGTTCCTTGAGGCCCAGTTGGGCGGCTGATCCCTACTCCGCGGCGTGGGCGCGCACGCGGGAGGAGAAGACCAGCGTGCCGTCCTCAAGGTCGGCTGACGGGATCACGTCCTTCTCATAGTAGTAGTCCTGGGTGTTGAGCCAGGGGCCGCGGTCACCCTGCTTGGGCAGGATGTGGATCAGCCGCTGCAGGTATCCCGCCGAGAAGTTGTCGTTGGTCACGAACGGGCCGAGCCGCATGTCCGCATCCTCCGCCCGCAACTCCGGCACCACCTGGTCGGCCCCGCGCGCGTCCATGTGGTTCAAGAGCCGGCAGACGAGGTCTGCGATCATGTCCGCGCGCACGGTCCAACTGGTGCGCAGGTAGCCGAACACCCAAGCCATGTTCGGGAAGCCGGTGAACAGGGTCGAGTGCCAGGAGATGCTGTTCGCCCACTCCCGCGGCTCGCCATCGACCGTGAACGCGATATCGCCGAGGGCGCAGAGGTTGAACCCGGTCGCGGTCACGATGATGTCGGCGTCGAGATGCTTGCCGGAGGAGAGCTGGATGCCCGCCTCGTCGAACGTCTTGATCGTGTCGGTGACGACGGAGGCCTGGCCGGCGCGTATCGCCCGGAACATGTCCCCGTCCGGAATCACCGCGAGGCGCTGCTGCCAGGGCCGGTAGCTGGGCGTGAACGGGGTCATGTCGAAGTCGTCGCCGAGATAGGCGCGTGCCATGGTGAAGAGGTCGGCCTTCAGCCCGTCCGGATCATGGAAGGAGCGCCAGGTGATCAGCTCCCCGTCGGCCAGCACCTTCTGCCGGGCGGCTTCGTGCACATGCACTTCCGGCACGCCCAAGGTCCGCATCGTGTTGGCGAGGTCGTAGCGGTTCGGGATCGCGCTGAAATAGGTCGGCGAGCGCTGCAGCATGGTGATGTGCTCGGCGGTTCCCGCCATCGCCGGGATCACTGTGGCGGCGGTCGCCCCGGAACCGATGACGACCACCTTCTTGCCGGCATAGTCCAGGTCCTCGGGCCAGGTCTGCGGGTGCACGATCCGGCCCCGGAAGCGGTCGGCCCCCGGGAAATCGGGCGTGTACCCTTCCGTGTGGCGGTAGTAGCCCTGGCACATCCAAAGGAAATGGCAGGTCATCTCGGCAAGGCCGTCCGCCGTTTCGACGGTCAGGCGCCACAGCGCCTCCTTAGACGACCATTGGGCGGCCTTGACCGTCTGGCTGTAGCGGATGTGCCGGCGGATATCCGCCTCATCCAGCACCTCGTCGAGATACTTGAGGATTTCCGGAGCGGAGGCGATCGGCAGGCCGACCCAGGGCTTCCAGCCGAAGCCGAAGGTGAAGAGGTCGCTGTCGGACCGGATGCCGGGGTAGCGATGGGTGCGCCAGGTGCCGCCGAAGCTACCCTGCCGTTCCAAAAGGGTGAAGGTCTTGCCCGGGCACATCTTCTGGAGGTGATAGGCCGCGTCGATCCCGGAAATGCCCGCACCGACGATGATCACGTCGAAATGTGCCGTGTTGGCCGTGGGCGTTGCGGTTTCGATGCCGGTCGTGGTGTCGTCGGCAAGCGACATGGCCCGTCTCCTTCGGCTTCATGTCCGGTTTCGACCGGAACTTCTTGCTCCGGCCGCGCCGGGCCGGTGCATCCTTAGTGGCCGTGAGGGTATCCCGATTTTCCCGGGCTGCCTATGCTTGCCGTGCCGGCTTCCGCTCTTCTCGATCATTGGCGAGCGCGGCTCGCACTTCTAGGTTAGCATCCGCACGGGTCCGACTGACTGCCAAGCCGGGCGGGTCGGCTGCCCGCGGGGGGATTGATGCAGGGGAGCATCGCCGATTGGCTGACGACGCTCGACCTCGGCGACTATGCCGAGGCGTTCGAGCGTGAGCGGGTAAGTCTGGCCGATCTGCCCCACCTTTCGGAACAGGACCTGAAGACGCTCGGGCTGCCGCTGGGACCCCGTCGGCGGATCCTGCGCGCGGCCCGCCAGCTCGACCCCGGGTCGCGGCCGGCCGAGGCGTCCGCCATCGACGTCGCCGTCGAGCGCCGTCCGCTGACCGTCGTGTTCTCCGACATGGTGGGGTCGACCGAGCTCGCCTCGCGCCTCAACCACGGCAACGTGGTGCAGACGAACAAGGTCGGCG
>CAYNIS010000255.1:0-5626 GCA_964397055.1 uncultured Rhodospirillaceae bacterium
GCCCGAGGGGGAGCATGACCGTCACCGCGACCGAGCCGCCGGAGGCCCTGGAGGCTCGCGCCTGGCTCGACTGGCTGGAGGCGCTGCCCGGCGCCATGCTCGGCCTGCCCGCCGATGCCGATGACCTCGACGAGGTCATGGAAGCGCTGATCGCCGAGAACCTGCCGTTGCCGCCGGCTGCCTGGACCGATCTCCTCGCGGCCGCCGACGGGGCGATGTGGAACGGGCTCCAACTGTTCGGTGTCACCGCCCTCGCCGACCCGATCACCGGCTTCACGCTACCCGACCTCGTCGACGCCAACCTGGAAGAGCCGCAGGCCGACACGACCCTGCTCCTGGGCCAGCGCGACGGCGAGCGCCTGGTGTTCCGCTGGGCTGATCGGCGCTATGCCGTCGTCGGCCGCAGCGGCGGCGACGAACGTCTTTCAGGCACCGACCCGATCGCGATCCTGACCGCCTGGATCGGGGGGCCGTAAGCCGATGGCCAAGGCGAAGAAGGCACGCTCGATCGCAATCGAGAAGCTGTCCGCGGACATCCAGACGGCGATCGCCCAGGCGTTTCCCGATCGGGTCGAGAAGACCGCCGAGGGCTGGGCGCTGAAGTCGGGTGCCACGCTCGGCTTCAAGGAACTCGGCGACGATATCCGCCAGCAGATCTCCGCGGATTCGGCCCGGCGCAAGAAGGCGAGCGAACCGGCGGTCCTCGCCCGGCCGCGGATCAAGGCGAGCCGGATCGACCGCTTCATCGCGGAAGAATGGGCCTATCACGGTCGCTATCCGGATCAGGACGAGATCGCGCTGATCGAGGCGCAGGCGTCAGGCACGCTGAAGGCGGCAGGCTTCGTCGCCACCGACGTGCAGTACAAGGTACCTGCGAAGGAAGCCCGCGAGGCGGTCAGGGACGCGTTCTGCCGGCCGGTGATCGGCGTCTTCTACGCCAATCGCGACACCCGAATGGAGGGGGTGCGCGAGGGCTTCCTGAAGCGCCTCGGCAACAACTACAGCCACGCCCTGTCGAACGCCGGCCTGGAGCCCGAGGCGATCGCGGCGATGGCAGCCGACGGCATCTGCCCCAACGGCTATTCCGTCCACCATAACCTGCCGATCGAGGGCGGCGGGGCGAACGAGACCTCCAATTTCGTCCTGATCCAGGACAGCGTCTACCACAAGCTCCTGCACCGGCTGATCGACAAGGAGCTGGGCGGCACCCGCCCGGACACAGGTGACAGCCGGCTGATCGCCCTGCCCAGCCCGCCCGGCGGCTGCCTCTTCTATCGCAACCCGGAAGCGATGGTGTCGGCGGCGGAGACCAACGACGTGGTGCCGGCGCCGCCGGAGAGTGGCGAGAAGGCACCGCTGGTCACCGCCGATCTGACCACCGACCAGCTAAAGACGCTGGCAAATGGCCTGCCGCGGGTGCGCAGCACCATCAGCCTCGGCAACTACGGCAAGCTGACGGACGTCGACGACGCCATGGAGGCGGTGGCGGTCGAGCTGGTTTGCCGCGGCCAGCCGCTGCCGAAATCCTACCAGGGCTGGACCCCGACCCGGCATGTCGAGCGTGCCGACGGCAGCCGTGTTGCCTATCGCGCGGTCGAGGGCACCGGCCCGACCCTGGTCTACATCCACGGCAGCCATGGCAGCATGGAGGGGCGCAAGGGCGACTTCCTGCAGGCGCTGGCGGAGAAGGAGGGCCGCGCCTTCGTGCGCCTGGACCTGACCGGCCACGGCAAGTCGAGCGGCGACTTCGCCGACGGCTCGCCCGAGCAGTGGTGCCGGGACGTGATCGATGTCGTCAACCAGGCGACAACCGGGCCGGTGGTGTTGGTCGGCGCCAGCCTCGGCGGCGGGGTCGCCCTCGACGCGGCGAAGGCGCTGCCGGACCGGGTGGTCGGCGTCATCGGCCTCGCCCCCGCCGTCGACGACCCGACGACGCTCACAAGCGGGCCGCAGCCGCTTTCCTGCCCGGTCGCGATCCTGGCCGGCAGCGACGACGACGTCGTGCCGGTGGGCCGGACCCAGGCCCTCGCGGACGAGCTCGCCACGACGACGACGGTCGGCCACATCGTCATTCCGGAGGGGCGCCACGGTTTCGGCAAGCGCCATGAGCTTGCCGCCGTCCAGACCGCGGTCAAGGGCATGGTGGAGGATGTCGCCGGCAGCACCGCCAGGCCGAAGGCGCAAGCGGGCCTGAAGACGGACGGGATCAAGCGCCCCGCGGCAATGGTTTAGGCCGGTACGCAAGTCTGCCGCCCATGGTCACCCTGTTCATTCCGCCACCAGCCAGATCCGATTGCGCGTCTTGTCGTGGACGCGATCCACCCGCGAACCGTCCCAATGATAGGCGAAATGCCCCGCCTGCTGTGGAACGGCCATGACGTCAGGCCAGAACAGAGCAGCGCATTGACCACCAGCATGACGCACGCTTGGATAGGCAATGCCATCCGAACCGCCGGCACGCAGGTCAGCGCCAAACGACTGGGCGGCACCATAGTCGTACGGGTCGAGTAACGGCTGCCACGCCGGAGAGCCCCCGCGGATGTCCTCCAGATCAGCCGCAAGGTTGCCGATCAGTTCCCGGAAATCGGATGTCCATCCGGGAGCCTCGTTCGTCGCGCGCATGAAACGTGCATGATGGTGCACCGTCTCCAGGACCGCGGTCTCTGTCGCCTCGGCACAGTAGTAGACACCATAAGTGCCGGCGGAAAACCGGCTGGGACGATCCGTCGATACATGCGTGAAAGGTGCCATCACCAGGGACGCCCCTGGGCCAGAAACCCGTCTCGCAGGCGGCACGAGATCCAGCCGGCCCACGGTTTCGGCGATGCGCGGGTTCGTCTTTGCCTCGGCCGATGCCAGCAACTCCCAATCGGTTGGATCGGCAATATCCTCGAACAGGTCGATGGGTGGGAATAGAGAGCGGATGATGCGAGCCGCACGCGGCCAGGCGACCCGCGAGCGCCCAGGTGTCACCAAGCGCCCCGCTCTGCATCCAGGAGCGCCCGAACCCGCATCAGGTCGGTCAGATTGCCCTCAAGCATAATGTCGAGCGCGGACTTCCCGTTGAATGCCGTGTTTGGCTGGCGCACCCAGCGGTAGCCGCGCGCGGGATCGCGAAAGATGATGCGCAATGCCTTGTGGATGCCGATCAGGTTGGAAAGCCGCGCTCTGAGATCGGGGCCCAGGCGCCCGATGTCGCCCGCCTTCCAGCGCTGGTAGCTGCGTTGCGATACTCCCCCGAGAAGCGTTGCCGCTTCTGCGTCGCTCAGTTGCCAGTGTGCGAACAACGGGACGATGGCGCGGGCTGTCGCTGCCGCCTCCTCGTCGGTGATCCCGGGAACATCGGGGTTGCCTGCTGATGGGGCCAATAGTTGCAAATGCATCTTCATCGCCCTCGTTGTCATATGGCGCATCATGTCAATTTTTGCGCCATTTGGAAATCGTCGACGGCGTGCCCTCACAATCGCTGGCCTGTCCATAACCTCCCCCGTGACAAGTGCGTATTCCTTCGCCCTAATGGATCTTCGACGCATCAAGGCCGGCGCTGAGACCGGCCGTGTGGCTGCTGCCCAGGGCACGGCGTCAAGACAGCGAGGGAGGAACGACCAATGGCGATCACCATCGAGCCGATCACCGACGATTTCGCAGCCGAGGTCGGCGACATCGACCTCAGCCGCGACCTGAGCGACGACGAATTCCGGACGATCGACGACGCCTTCAACAAGTATTCGGTCCTGATCTTCGTCGAACAGGACCTGACCCACGACGAGCATGTCCGCTTCGCCCAGCGCTTCGGGCCCTCCGACCTCTCGATGAGCCGGCAGATGACCAACGGTCAGATGCGCCTCAAGCCGGAGATCGCCGACGTTTCCAACATCAACGAGGAAGGCAGGGTCTGGGAGAAGGACAGCCGCACCCGTGCGTTCCAGATGGGCAACCGTCTGTGGCACACGGACAGTTCCTTCAAATACGTGCCGGCCAAGGCCTCCCTCCTCTACGGGCGGGAGGTCGCCCCGATCGGCGGCCATACCGAGTTCGCCGATCTGCGCGCGGCCTATGACGCCCTCGACGACGCCATGAAGGCCCGGATCGAGGGGCTGGTCGCCCTGCACTGCATCCGCACGTCGCGCGCCAAGCTCGGCTTCACCGAATGGGACGAGGCGGAGAAGAAGGCGCTGCCGGAGGTGCCGCAGGTCGTTGTCCGCACCCATGAGGGGTCCGGGCGCAAGTCGCTCTACCTCGCCTCCCACGCCGGCGAGATCGTCGGCCTGCCGAAGGAGGAGGGAGCCGCCCTCCTGGAACAGCTGACCGCCCACGCGACCCGGCGCCAGTTCGTCTATACCCACCGCTGGCGCAGGAACGACCTCGTCATGTGGGACAACCGCTGCACCATGCACCGCGGCACCCATTTCGACGACCTGCGCTACCGCCGCGACGTCCAGCGCGCGACCATCCTCGACCGGGCGAACACCTGCGAGATGGAGGGGATCCCCGTGCCGCAGGCTGCAGAATAACGGCCGCAGGCGGCAGAGTAAGGGCCGGAGGCGGCAGAGTAACGGCCGCAAGCCGGCGGATTAGGGCTGCAAGCCGGCCGAGGAAGACCGGACAAACCGGACTTTCAGAGAAAAAGGCAACGACCCGCGGCGGCAATCCGGCATCATGCGCCCCAACAACGACAAGACGTAGGGGAGGATGCCGGACATGCCGCTGACCAAGGTTCTGATCGCCAACCGGGGCGAGATCGCGATCCGCATTGCCAAGGCCGCCGGCGCGCTCGGCCTCGGCTCGGTCGCGGTCTACGCGCCGGCCGACGCGCTGTCGCTGCACACGCGCGTCGCCGACGAGGCCCGCGCCCTCACCGGCGGTGCCGATGGCGCTGATCCGGTCTCAGCCTATCTTGATGCTGGCCAACTGGTCAGGGTCGCCCGGGAAACGGGGTGCGACTGCGTTCACCCGGGCTACGGCTTCCTCTCCGAGAATGCCGGCTTCGCCCGGGCCTGCGCTGAGGCCGGCCTGACCTTCATCGGCCCGGCCCCGGACGCCCTCGCCCTGTTCGGCGACAAGGTGGCGGCCCGTGCCAAGGCGCAGGCGCTCGGCATCCCCGTGGTGCCCGGCAGCGACGAAGCCGCGGAGGGCGCGGACGCCGCCGCGCGGATTGCGGCGGACATCGGCTACCCTGTGATGCTGAAGGCCGCGGCCGGTGGCGGCGGGCGCGGCATGCGCCTGGTGCGCGAGCCGGCCCGGATGGCGGAGGCGTTCGACCGCGCCTCCAGCGAGGCGGCGGCGGCGTTCGGCAACGGGGCGGTGTTCGTCGAGCGGTTCCTGGAGCGCCCGCGCCACATCGAGGTGCAGGTGCTGGCCGACCGGCACGGCAGCGTCCTGCACCTCTTCGAGCGTGACTGCTCGATCCAGTTGCGCAACCAGAAGGTCGTCGAAATCGCGCCGGCGCCGGGGCTGGATGCCGGCCTGCGCCAACGCCTCCTCGACGACGCGGTCAGGCTCGCCGCCGAAACCGGCTACGTCAACGCCGGGACGGTCGAGTTCCTGGTGCGCCCGGAAACAGCGGAGCACTTCTTCATCGAGTGCAATCCGCGCATCCAGGTCGAGCACACGGTGACTGAGCAGG
>CAYNIS010000256.1:0-5607 GCA_964397055.1 uncultured Rhodospirillaceae bacterium
CGAACTCCCGCACCGTGCGCCCGCGGCTGACGCGCGCGATGAACATGCCGACGAACGGCGACCAGGATATCCACCAGGCCCAATAGAACGCGGTCCAGCCCTGGCTGAAGTTGGCGTCCGAGCGGGCGAAGGGGTTGGACAGCGGCACCAGATAGTAGGCGTAGGCCTCGAGATTGGCGAAGAAGCCGGTGATGATGCTGAGCGTCGGGCCGACCAGGATCACGAACAAGAGGAGCAGGCCGGCCAGCACCATGTTGATTTCCGACAGGCGCTTGACCCCGGCATCGAGGCCCGCGACGACCGACATCAGGGCAAGGCCGGTGATGAACAGGATCAAAACGACCTTGGAAACGTCGGTGACCGGCACCCCGAACAGGTAGTTCAAGCCGGCATTGGCCTGTTCCGCGCCGAAGCCGAGGGATGTGGCCAGCCCGAACAGGGTCGAGAAAACCGCCAGGATGTCGATCACGTGGCCTGTCCAGCCCCAGATCCGCTCGCCGAAGATCGGGTAGAAGATCGACCGGACCGACAGCGGCAGCCCCTTGTTGAAGGCGAAGATCGCCAGCGACAGGCCGACGATCGCGTACATCGCCCAGGGGTGCAGCGCCCAGTGGAAGATGGTTGCCGCCATGCCGAGGCGCCGGGCGGCGTCGGCATCGCCGGCGGCCCCGGCGAGCGGCGCCCAGCTATCCGGAGCGCCCGCGCCTTCCGCGACGGAGGAGGAGAAGTGGGAGATCGGCTCCGACACGCCGAAGAACATCAGCCCGATGCCCATGCCGGCGGCGAACAGCATCGCGAACCAGCCGGTGTAGCTGTAGTCGGGCTTGGCGTGCTGGCCGCCGATCCGGACCCTGCCGAGGGGCGAGATCATGAGGCCGAGCGCGACCAGGACGAAGATGTTGCCGGCCGACAGGAAGAACCAGTCGAAGGTCGACGTCACGGCGGGCCGGAGCCAGCCGAAGAAGCCGTCCGCCGCTTCCTGGAAGCGCAAGGTGGCGACGACGAAGGCGATGATCGTCACCGCCGAGATCGCGAACACCGGGTTGTGGATGTCGAGCCCGAGGAAACCGACCCGCGGCTGGATGTTGTCCTGGCCGACGGTGTAGTCGGTCTCGATCAGGCTGGCAGGCCCTTCCGGCAGGATGCGGCCGGTGTCGTCGCTGGCTTCAGCGCTCATGTTGCTCTCCCTCTCAAATTCGGGGCGCCGGGCGTCGCCCGCCTTGAAGCGTGCCGGCCGCCCTTGTTCGGTTCAGCGCACCAGGAAGACCGAAACGTCGGCGTGGGTGGCGACCATGCCGGACTTCGACCCGAACAGGTGGTCGGGCGCTTCCGGCACATGGGAAGGCATGATGATGAGGTCGGCGCCGACCTCGTGCGCGGCCTTGACCAGCATGTCGCCCATTTCGACCCGGGGGTCGTGGCTGGCGTAGGCGGCGGCGGTGATGTCGAGCCCGTGAACCTTGGCCTGTTCGGCGGCATAGGCCCACATCTTGCGCTCGAACTCGGCCGGCGTGTGCGCGACCTCGGTCGGTGTTTCGGCGGTCACGCCGACATAGCAAATCGGCAACTTGTAATGGCGGGCAAGATCAATGGCCGTGGTCATCGCCTTGTCGAGCTTTTCAAGGTGCGCCAGATCGATCGGCACCATGATTTTGGTGTACATCCGTCCCCCCACGGTTGTTTTCGCTTCCGCTCGGCGCCGGTAGATTGGCGGTGTTGCACCGCCGAAAGATCATGGCGACGAACAATGCTCGGGATTGTCGGCCTACGGACGGTTTGGGCCGATTTGTCCTCAGGGTTTACTGGCGGGCAACGTGCCCCAGGGAACCGGGCATGTCAAACCGGGCCGGCTAATGCTTTGGCGACAACGACAGAGATCTTTTGGCGCAACGGGCCTGATCTTCTCGACACGGATCGAGATCGTCGAAACCGAGGCGCGTCGGGCATCAAGACGTCGCTACCGACGCGCGCAACCGCAGGCATCATTATCGAATCGGGAACTGTGGGATCGGGAAACGAAGCGTGGTGCTGCCGGTGAGATTTGAACTCACGACCTCTCCCTTACCAAGGGAGTGCTCTACCCCTGAGCTACGGCAGCAGCCGGTCGGGCGGTGCCGGACAGTTGGAAACGCACGGCACTAAACGCGACAGGGCGCCCCCTGACGGCGCCCTAGACCCTCTCTTCTACGCGCTTGCGCCGTTTCCGGCAAGGCCCATGTCAGGAGGGCTTAGGGGCGGGTCGCGAGAGCATCGGATGGCGGCGGACAAGTCTGAAAAGGAACGCGCGCGCGAGGAGCGCGTGGCGAGGGCGCTGCGCGACAACCTCAAGCGGCGCAAGGAGCGCGCACGGGCCCTCGACGCCGACCGGCGGCCGGAAGTGAGTCCGGAAAGCCACAGCGGCGACGGCCCGACCGGTCCCGACACGGAATCGCCATAATTCGGCAACGTGCCCTGCAAGGGCCGGCCGTACCCCTGACCTCGTCAGCGGTGAGGCTCGGATCAACGGTGACAACCGCGTGATCCGGCCGGGGGAAACCCGCCGACCGTCAGGGGGACCAGGAAGTTGGACAAGATTCTGATTCGCGGCGGCAAGCCGCTCAACGGCACGATCCCGATCAGCGGGGCGAAGAACGCCGCCCTGCCGCTGATGGCGGCCACCCTCCTGACCGATCAGCCGCTGGTGCTGGAGAACCTGCCGGACCTCGACGACATCACGTCGATGACCCGGCTCCTCCTCCAGCACGGGGTCGAGATCGCCTTCAAGCAGACGCCCGATCAGGGCCGGGTCGCGACCTTCCGGGCGACCGATATCGCGTCGACAACGGCACCCTACGACCTGGTCCGCAAGATGCGGGCGAGTGTGCTGGTGCTGGGCCCGCTGGTCGCCCGATCGGGGGAAGCGACGGTGTCCCTGCCCGGCGGCTGCGCGATCGGCACCCGGCCGATCGACCTGCACTTGGCCGGGCTCGAGGCGATGGGGGCGGAGATCACGCTCGACAGCGGCTATGTCACCGCGCGCGCGCCGAACGGCCTGAAGGGCGCGCGCATCGTCTTCCCCAAGGTCTCCGTCGGCGCCAGCGAGAACCTGCTGATGGCCGCGGCCCTGGCCGACGGCGAAACCGAACTCGTCAACTGTGCCCGCGAGCCGGAGGTGACCGACCTTGCCCACTGCCTGGTCGCCATGGGGGCGAGGATCGAGGGCATCGGCACCGACCGCGTCCTGGTCCAGGGCAAGCCGAGCCTGGCCGGGGCCACCCACCAGATCATCGCGGACCGGATCGAAACCGGCACCTATGCCATGGCGGCTGCCATCACCGGCGGCAATGTCCGCCTCCAGGGCGGCCGGCTGGAGCACCTGTCGGCGGTGGCGGAGACCCTGGACAAGGCGGAGGTCCGCGTCAGCGAGGTCGAGGACGGGATCGAGGTCGGCCGCAAGAACGGGCAGATCCTTGGCACCGACCTCAAGACCGAGCCGTTCCCGGGCTTCCCGACCGACCTCCAGGCCCAGATCATGGCGCTGATGACGGTCGCCAAGGGGGCCGCCATGATCACCGAGACGATCTTCGAGAACCGCTTCATGCATGTGCCGGAACTGGCCCGGCTGGGCGCCGACATCACCGTCCACGATGCCTCCGCCCTGGTGCGCGGCGTCGGTCGGCTGAAGGGAGCTCCGGTGATGGCGACCGACCTGCGCGCATCGGTCTCCCTCGTCCTCGCGGGCCTGGCGGCAGAGGGCCAGACCGAGATCAACCGCGTCTATCACCTGGACCGCGGCTACGAGCGGCTGGAACACAAGCTCCTGCAGTGCGGCGCGGATATCGAGCGGGTCGCGGCGGCCTGATCGACTATTTGATCGCCCGTTTGGGCCCTCGCCGCCGGTCAGGGCTGCATCGCGCCTTCGGGTGGTCGGCAAAGCGGCCCGGTCGTGCTATCTAGACCGACCAGCCTTGATGCATGAAGTTCCCGACGGACCCGATCCCATGGCGCTTTCCCTCGCGACCCCGCCGCCGGCGGAGACCCGGCCCGGCGGGGCGGTCCCGCATCCGATCGTCAACGAACCGGTCGTCATCGCCGTGCCCAAGGGCCGCATCCTGAAGGATCTGCGCCCGCTCCTGACCGGCGCCGGCATCACGCCGGAACCCGCCTTCGACGACCCGTCGAGCCGGGCGCTGAAGTTCGCGACCGACGATCCGCTGTTGTCGATCATCCGTGTCAGGTCCTTCGACGTCGCGACCTTCGTGGCGTTCGGCGCCGCCCATCTGGGTGTTGCCGGGTCCGACGTCCTGATGGAATTCGACTATCCGGAATACTACGCCCCGCTCGACCTCGGCATCGGCCATTGCCGGCTGTCGGTCGCCGCCCCCGCGGAGATGATGGAACATGACGACCCGACCCGCTGGAGCCATGTGCGGGTCGCCACCAAGTATCCGGAGGTGACCCGCCGCCACTTCGCCGCGCGCGGGGTCCAGGCCGAATGCATCAAGCTCAACGGTGCCATGGAACTGGCGCCGGGCCTGGGCCTGTGTCGGCGGATCGTCGACCTGGTGGAGACCGGCAGCACGCTGAAGGCGAACGGCCTCGTCGAGGTCGAGAAGATCGCCGATGTCTCCTCCCGCCTGATCGTGAACCGGGCGGCGATCAAGACCCGGCCGGAACAGATCGGCGACTGGATCGAACGCTTCCGCCACGCCGCCACCGACGGCTGACCCGGCGAGACACACAACCGCCGCCCCGGCTTCCCCGCGACCAAGGCCAGCCTCATGCCTGTCCGCCTGTCCTCCACCAGCCCCGACTTCGCCGACGCGTTCGATCGGGTCGTCCATGCCAAGCGGGAAACGGCGGAGGATGTCGACCAGACCGTGGCGGCGATCCTGGCGGATGTGCGCGCCCGGGGCGACGCGGCCCTGGTCGACTACACCCGGCGCTTCGACCGCCTGGAGATCGGCGCCGACGGCCTTCGGCTGAGCGCCGGTGAGATCGCGGAGACCGCGGCCCGCTGCCCCGGGGACGTGCGCGCAGCGCTGGAAACCGCGGCGGCCCGGATCGGCGCCTTCCACGCGCGCCAGATGCCGGACCCGCTGGACTATCGCGACGAACAGGGTGTTCGGCTGGGCGCCCGCTGGACCCCGATCGGCGCCGTCGGGCTCTATGTCCCGGGCGGCAAGGCGGCCTACCCCTCCTCGCTCCTGATGAACGCGATCCCGGCCCGGGTTGCCGGGGTGACCCGCATCGCGATGGTGGTGCCGACGCCGGACGGTGCCCTCGACCCCGGCGTGATCGCGGCGGCCGAGGTCGCGGGGATCGCGGAGATCTACCGCGTCGGCGGCGCCCAGGCGATCGGCGCGCTGGCGTTCGGGACCGAGACCGTGGCTCCGGTCGACAAGATCGTCGGCCCCGGCAACGCCTATGTCGCAGCCGCCAAGCGGCGGGTCTTCGGCACCGTCGGGATCGACATGATCGCCGGCCCGTCGGAGGTGCTGGTGGTCGCCGACGGCGACAACGACCCGGCCTGGATCGCCGCCGACCTCCTCGCCCAGGCCGAGCACGACGAGGTGGCGCAGGCGATCCTGATGACCGACGACGCGGCCTTCGCCGACGCGGTCGAGC
>CAYNIS010000257.1:0-5594 GCA_964397055.1 uncultured Rhodospirillaceae bacterium
CCGATCCGGGGCCCCGGCGGAGGCATGGATATCGGTCTCGATCAGGCCGGGACGGACGGCGTTGACGCGAATCCCCTCGCCGGTGACCTCCCTGGCAAGGCCGAGGGTCATGGTATCGAGCGCCCCCTTGGTCGCCGCGTAGTCCACGAACTCGTTGGGGGAGCCCAGCCGGGCCGCGGCGGAGGAGACGTTGACGATGGCACCACCCGGCCCGCCGTGCCGGGTCGAGAGGCGCTTCACCGCCTCCCGCGCGACCAGGAAGGCACCGATCACATTGGTCGACACCACCCATGTCAGCCGCTCGACCGTCATCTCGTCGACTCGGGCGACCGGCCCCAGAACACCGGCATTGTTGACCACCACGTCGAGCCGGCCGAAGGCGGTGTCGACCGCGGCGAAGGCCGTCAGCACCTGCGACTCCACCGCGACATCGGCCTGAACCAGCATCGCCTGGCTGCCTGCCGCCTCGACATCCGCAAGGACAGCCTCCGCCGCCTCCCGGTTGCCCTGGTAGGTGAGGGCCACGCGATAGCCCTCAAGGGCGGCCAGGCGGGCGACCGCGGCCCCGATGCCGCGGCTGCCGCCGGTGACGAGAAGAACGCCGGTCATCGGCTGAGACCCCCCTGCATCAGGCGACGCCGGGAACCGGATAGCGGATCGCGACCTCTTCGACCTCGGCCTTGATCTCGGCCAGTTTCTGGGGATCGTCGAGGCTCTCGGCGGTACGCACGATCCAGTCGGCGAGCTTCTCCATCTCGGGCTTGCCCATGCCACGGGTGGTGATCGCCGGCGTGCCGAGGCGGATGCCCGACGGATCCAGCGGCGGACGCGGATCATCGGCGATGACGTTCTTGTTGAGCGTGATGCCGACGCTGTCGAGCGCTTCCTCCATCTCCTTGCCGGACCGGTTCCAGGAACTGTTGGCGTCGAGCAGGATCAGGTGATTGTCGGTGCCGTTGGTGATCAGCCGCGCGCCGCGCTCCATCAGCTTGGCCGCCAGGTGGCGCGCGTTGTCGACCACGTTCTGGGCATAGATCTGGAATTCGGGCTTCAAGGCCTCCCCGAAAGCCACCGCCTTGGCCCCGACCATCTGCATGATCGGCCCGCCCTGGAAGCCCGGGAACACGGCCTTGTCGATCTTCTTGCCAAGCTCCCGCTCGCGCGTGAGGATCAGGCCGCCGCGCGGGCCGCGCAGCGACTTGTGGGTCGTGGTCAGGATGACGTCGAAGCCGTCGTCGAACGGATTGCGCGCCGCCTTGCCGGCGATCAGTCCGGCGATGTGGGCCATGTCGGCCACGGCCCAGGCGCCGACCTCCTTGGCGATCGCGTTGATGCGCGCGTAGTCGAGCTCGCGCGGGTAGGCGGAAAAGCCGGCGATGATCATCTTCGGCTTTTCCTTGAGGGCGACCTCACGCATCTCGTCATAGTCGATCTCGCCGGTCTCGATGTCCTTCATCTTGTAGCGGACGAACCGGTAGATCTTGGCAATGGCGGTCACCGGGTGCCCGTGGGTCAGGTGCCCGCCATGGCTGAGATCCATGCCCATGACCGTGTCGCCGGGTTCCAGAAGCGCGAAGTACGTCGCGATGTTGGCCGGCGCGCCGGCATGCGGCTGCACATTCGCATGGCCGGCCCCGAACAGTTCCTTCGCGCGGTCGATCGCGATCGTCTCGATCTGGTCGGTGAATTCCTGGCCGCCATAGTAGCGCCGGCCCGGATAGCCCTCCGAGTACTTGTTGTTGAGGACGGAAGCCATGCACTCCATCACGGCGGCGCTGACGTAATTCTCCGAGCAGATCAGCTCGAAGCCCAGCTTCTGGCGGCGCTCTTCGCCCTTGATCAGGTCGTGGATGGCCGGATCGGCATCGGGCAGGAAGCTGTAGTCCATGGCGTCGGTCCCCTTGGGCTCCGTGTCGGATGGAAGGCCCGAGTTTAGGGAGGACACCGGAACCGGCAAGGGGGCGGGCGGCATGCCAGCCAGCGACACGTCGCCCGTCACCCCCGTCAGGTTCGGTTACCGGCCCTTCCAGTTGGGCTTGCGCTTCTCGGCGAATGCCAGCGGCCCCTCGATCATGTCCTCCGACGAACGGAGCACGTCGACCGCGTCGTAATGGGCGCCGACCGCGGCCTCGAGCGAGGCATGCTCGAGCCCCTGGCGCGCGACCTGGAGCGAGGTACGGATCGAGACCGGCGAGCATTCCTCGATCTGGGCGGCCCATCCGCGCGCGGCTTCAAGTGCCTTGCCCTCACCCACCACCTCGGTGACGAAGCCCATGCGGTAGCCTTCCTCCGCCGGCACGCGCCGCCCGGTCAGGATCATGCCGATGGCGTGCTTGATCGGGATCATCCGCGGCAGGCGATGCAGGCCGCCGGCGAGGGCGGCGAGACCGACCCGCGGCTCCGGCAGCGCGAAGATGGCATTCTCGGCCGCGATCATGATGTCGCAGGCGAGCGCGATCTCGAACCCGCCGCCCATGGCGATGCCGTTGACGGCGGCGATCACCGGCTTCTTGCGATCGAAGCGGTGGGTCAGGCCGGCAAAGCCGTAGGGCGGGTTGGTGCGGATGTTGCCGGCGGCCTGATACTTCAGATCGTTGCCGGCGGAGAACGCGCGGTCGCCGGCCCCGGTGATGATCGCCACCCACAGGTTCGGGTCGCATTCGAAGATGTCGAAGACGTGGTTCAGTTCCCAGTTGGCCGGGGAATGCAGCGCATTCATCACGTCCGGCCGGTTCATGGTCACCGTCATCACGTGGCCGCTGGTCTCGACCGTGCAGAATTCGAAGTTCACCTCTTGCTCCTCCCGGGTCTCGGTTATGGTTGATCGATAACTGTCCCGCCGCTTTAGCACGGAACGTGTCGGTCATGGAGGACTGGGCCAACCGCGGCTTCGCCTACCCGCTGGAACCGCCGCCGGCGGTGCCGGACGGCTTCGTCGCGGTCAATCCGACCAATCCGTTCAACGCCCGCAACGGTCCCGTCTACGACAAGGTCGACGCCGGGCCGCGGGCGGTCCTTCGCGGCATGCGCATTCTGCCCCGGCACACCAATCAGGGACGGATCGCCCATGGCGGCCTCCTCGTGGCGTTCACCGACATGGTCATGGTCCAGGCCCTCCGCCTGAAGATTGGCCGGGCCGGGGTCACCGTGACCATGACCACCCAGTTCCTGTCGCCCGCACGGCGCGGGAACTGGATCGAGGCGACAGCGGAAGTGATCGGCGAGACCGGCGACGTCGCCCAGGTGCGCGCACGGATCGACGCGGTCGCGGACAGCGGGGCCAGACGCCCGGTCATGGCGGCGGAGGCCCTGTTCGCCCTCCGATCGCGGCCGAGCGCGGACGACTGACGCGGGGCGTCTCAGGCAACCGGTCGATCGGGCGCTGCCTGCGGGGCGGGTTGCGGCTGGGGCGTGGCGGCTGGCGGGGAAGCGCCGGCGGGCGCGGGACCGGCGCCGGATCCCGCCATCAGCGGGCCGCCCATGACCGTCGCGGGATCGGCTTCCGCCTTGGCGGCGGCGGCGAGTTCCGGGTTCCGAAACTCGCGCACTGCCTCGATCATCGCGGTCACCGGGGCGATCGGCTTGACGCCGCTCAGCACCATGGTGCGCTCGATGTCGTGGTCGTCGAGCCAGCTGAGCGTGATCGTGCCGGTATCGCCCAGCCAGTCGTTCTTCCTGATCTCGAACATCTCGCTGACCGGGGCCGATCGCGGCGCCAGTTTCGGCACCTGAAGCCAGACCACGACCCGGCGGTCGGTCAGCGCGAACAGCGCCAGCGGGGCGAGCAGCACCGTCCACAGGGGTGCAAGGATGATCAGGCCGGCCGCCACCAGGAGCGCATAGTAGATCACCAGCCCGAACAGCTGGAATTCCAAGCCGACGTCGTAGACCGTGGCCTGAATGAAACGCAGGCCGATCATCGCGGCGGTCCCGCCAAGCATCGGCCAGATCGTCGGCAGCATGATCGCGAACAGGACCGGGCGAGCGATCCAGAACACCTTCTCGTCAGGCTCGAGCGCCGGGGCGAGCTGCGCTCTCAAATCCTCCGGAACCAGCTCGATCCGGGGCTTCTCCGGGCCGCCCGGCACCGGATCGGTCGGGTCCGCCGATGCGGCGGACGGCGTCTCGGGTTCGGCCTCGGTGCTCATGTTTGCGGGGTATCCCGGCTGCGGTCGTCGTCGATCTCTGGTCAGCTGGTGTGGAAGGTCGCGAAGGCAGAGAGCGGCTCGCGCTCGGCCTGAAGGCGGTTCACCGGATCGTCCCGATCTGCATAGCCGAGCGCCATGCCGCAGCAAACATAATGGTCGTCCGGGATGCCCAGCACCCGCTTGGTCACCGGGTAGAAGCGGTGCCAGGCACCTTGCGGGCAGGTATCGAGCCCGTGCGCACGCGCGGCAAGCATCAGGGTCTGCATGAACATGCCGATATCGAGCCAGCTGTTCGGCCCGAGATCCTTGTCGATGGTGAAGATCAGGCCGACCGGCGCATCGAAGAACTTGTAGTTGCGGCCCCACTGCTCCCACATCCGGGCGGTGTCGCCCTTCTCGATCCCGATCAGGCTGTACATCGCCTTGCCGAGCGTGCGCATGCGGCCGAGATAGGGCTCCTTGCGCTTGGATGTCGGGAACTCCGACTCGTCGGCGTCGCGGTTCGCCTCCCGGAAGGCGAGGATCTCCGAAACCAGGCGATCGCGCGCCGCGCCCATGACCACGTCGACATGCCAGGGCTGGACATTGGTGCCGGACGGCGACCTCGAGGCCTGACGGAGCAGTTCCTCCACCAGGTCCCGCGGCACCGGATCGGGCCGGAAGGCGCGGATCGAACGGCGGGCGTTGATCAGGTCGAAGAACGCCTCGGCGGCTGCGCCGAGGTCATCGCGTTCGGCGGTGTCCAGGGCAATGGTCATCGCGGGTCACGCTCCCGTCCGGAGAAGAGGTCAGTTGCCGCCGCCGGCCAGCGCGAGGCCCCCCGCGGTTTCCGGCTCGGCCGGGGCGTTGGCCGCCGGCGCCTCCGC
The DNA here is from genome assembly GCA_964397055.1 of uncultured Rhodospirillaceae bacterium. Classification (GTDB taxonomy): domain Bacteria; phylum Pseudomonadota; class Alphaproteobacteria; order CAYNIS01; family CAYNIS01; genus CAYNIS01. The sequence goes on from CAYNIS010000257.1 coordinate 5,015, forward strand.
CGGCAGCATGACCGCGGCCAGGGCAGCGATCGACAGCACGGCCCCCAGCAGAAGGAACAGCGGTGCGAAGGACTGATAGCGGTCGAAGACGCCGCTGACCAGCGCAACCGCGAGCGGTCCTGCCCCGAAGGCCAGCACGAACTTCGCCCCGAACATCAGGCCCCGGTAGTTGGCCGGCGAGAAGCGGGCCAGCAGAAGGGTTTCGGCCGGGATCTGAAAGCCCGAACAGTAGACCATGATGATGGCGACGACGATCAGCGGCAGGCCGGTCAGGTACGACGCCAGCAGCATCAGCGGCACCTGGGTCATCAGCGAGCCGAAATAGAGGTACTTCAGCGGATAGCGGTCGGCCGCCCAACCGCCGACATACTGCGAGGTGATGGCGAGAAGGTAGACGCCGGTCACCATCGCCCCGACGGATGCGGTCGACTGGCCGGCCAGCCCGTCCAGGCTGAGCTCGAACCACTTCGGCATCGCCGTCTGGACCGCGTTGAAGACCAGCCCGGCGGTGAACATCGTCACCGACAGGATGAGGAACGCGCGCACCATGTCGCCGCGCCCCGGCGGCGTCGGCGCCGAG
>CAYNIS010000258.1:0-2816 GCA_964397055.1 uncultured Rhodospirillaceae bacterium
AAAGCACGATTTTGCCCCTGCGTGGCGCCGACGGGACGGCCCACAGCTACCTTGGTATCGGCGAAGACATCACCGAAAGGCTGCAAGCGCGCGAGCAGATGGTGCGAGCGCAGAAAATCGAGGCAGTCGGCCTTCTGGCCGGTGGGATCGCCCATGACTTCAATAGCGTGCTGACATCCATACTTGGAGCGGCGCATCTGGCGGCGCTCGATGCACCGGAAGGTAGCGACCTTGCAGGCGAAATCGAACAGATCGAGATCGGCGCGCGCCGAGCCCAGATGCTGGTGCAGCAATTGCTGGGGTTCGCGCGCCGCAAGGCGGGCAATCCCGTGCCCACGGACCTGCGCGAGATCGTTCGACAGGCGCTGCGCCTGATTCAGGCGGCGACAGCCCCGACCATCCGTTTCGTGTTTGCCGCAGAGGGACAGCCCGTCTGGGTTCAGGCGGACCCGACGCATCTGCATCAGATCGTGACGAACCTCTGCGGAAACGCCGCCGAGGCGATTGGCGCCCGGCCGGGCTGCGTCGAGGTCACTCTGGCGCACGTCGTCGACTCGGTTTTGGCTGACACGCGGTCGCACCCCGCACATGTAGTGCTGCAGGTTCGGGATGACGGTCCGGGCATGTCGGATGATGTCCTCAGGCGGGTATTCGACGCGTTCTTCACCACGAAGCCACTCGGCAAGGGGACCGGGCTTGGACTTGCTGTGGTGCATGGTCTGGTGACGGACATGGGTGGGGCAATCGATGTAAAGAGCAGTCCGGGCAAGGGCGCCTGCTTCACCGTCCGGCTGCCGGGATGTCCTGCACCCGCGACAGAGGGCGCAAATACAGCAGAGGTGCTTCCTTACGGATCCGAGCGACTGCTCATCGTGGACGACGAGCCGGAAATCGCGTCAACGCTCCGCAGATCGCTGATGCGGTATGGCTATCACGTCGAGGCGTTCACATCGGCGCGCACCGCTTTGCACAGTTTCAAGGCCGATCCCGATCGCTTTGACGCGGTCATAACGGACGTCGTCATGCCAGACCTGGATGGAAGTGCGCTTGCCGGGCTGCTGAGAGAGACGAGAGTCTCGCTTCCGGTGATCTTCCTGACCGGCTTCGCACCGAAGCTGGAGCCGGTGACCGGACCAAAGCCGCTGGTCATACCAAAACCGATTGATCCCCTGACACTTGCGCGCCGTCTTCGCACGCACCTCGATCGGCCCTGACGCGACCCTGATCTGCCGCGTCACAACTCGTCACAATTGGTCATATCTGGCGGTCAGCACCGTCACACGCCAAGGCAATGCAGCTGCTAACCTAATTGAAAGCAAGACCTTGTGTCAGGTCCAGCCAGCGATTCGGTTCTTGCTCAAGTTCAAGAAAGGACCGCCTCGCATGATCACCCTCTGCAAAAAATCGACCTTCATTCTGGCCTGCATGACGCTCGTGCTCGTGACGCCCTTGGTTGGCGGCCACGCGCGGGCGCAAAGCGGCGATGCCGAGGCCGGCGAACGGGTCTTCAATCAATGCAAGGCCTGTCACCAGGTGGGTGAGAGAGCCAAGAATCGCGTGGGACCGACGCTGAACGGTGTCGTCGGGCGCGCGGCTGGGTCGGTTGAGGGCTTTCGCTATTCGAACGTCCTGTCCGAGAGCGGCTTATCCTGGGATGAGGAAACGCTGGCCGCCTATCTCGCGGACCCGCGCGGTTTCCTTGCTGGCAACAAGATGGCTTTCGCCGGACTTCGGTCGGACGAAGACATCGCAAACGTGATCGCGTTTCTGGCGTCCTATGATGCCGACGGAGCCCGCAAATGACGAGAGGTTGACATGATCCGACACCCAAACACGTGGCGTGGTTGTGCGCCCGGCCTTGTTGCCGCAGCCTGTGTCGCGCTGCTTTCGACGACAGTCGTGGATGCGCAACAGACAGATCCTTTCGCGCCGCTACCGGACCCGAAAGAGGTCAACGAGGCGCGCGCGGCCCTTGGTGAAATGCTGTTCTTCGATACGCGCCTGTCGGGTGATACCGGCAATTCCTGCGCGAGTTGCCACGATCCTGCCCAAGGGTGGGGCGACGGTCAGGCTCTCTCCACGGGCTACACGGGTGTCGAGTATTTCCGGAATTCGCCGGGTCTCTTCAACGTGGCAGGCAAGACATACTTCATGTGGGATGGTCGCCTGGATGGTGCAGACCTTGGCACCGTCGTGCGCGACATGCTGACCGAGTCCCACACAATGCACATGGACAGTCGACTTGCGCAGGAGCGGCTGAAGCAGATCCCCGAATACGTCGAGATGTTCGAGACCGCTTATGGTGCCGAGCCCTATGGTGGGCGCATGTACGGGGCAATTGGCGAGTATCTCAAAACGATCCGGACCGAAGGCGCCCCTTTCGACGCCTACCTGCGCGGGAATGACAGCGCGCTTTCGGACGCCGCAAAGCGCGGGATGGACCTGTTCGCCGGAAAGGCCAACTGTACTTCGTGTCATTCAGGCGCGATGCTGTCGGACGGCGACCTGCATGCCACCGGCGTCTCCGACCATCCCGAACTTCTCGGGCTGGCCGGCGATCCCGAAACCGCAGCCCTTCGCCAGATCACGATGCTTCGGCACTACGCGACCATGGGCACGCCCAACTACATGAATTTGCGGGAAGACGTCGGCCAATACGTGGTCACGAAAGACCCGGCCGATATCGGCAAGTTCGTGACGCCGCCGCTCTGGGATGTGGGGCAGACCGCGCCCTACATGCATTCCGGCGTCTTCGACACGCTGGCGGAAGTTGTCGAGTTCTATGATGCCGGTGGCGGTTCGGGCAATGCGGCGGG
>CAYNIS010000258.1:2916-5583 GCA_964397055.1 uncultured Rhodospirillaceae bacterium
TTGGCAACGTTGCCGCCGCCGCCGATCCCGGCCGATAACCCGATGTCGCCCGAGAAGATCGCGCTCGGCGAAAAGCTCTTCTGGGATGGCCGCCTTTCGGGTAACGGCGCGATGCCTTGCTCTGCCTGCCACCTGCCTGATCTGGGATGGGGCACGGGCGGCGCGATCTCTTTCGGTTATCCGGGCACGCAGCACTGGCGCAACAGCCAGACGATCCTCAACTCCGCCTACTACACCACGGGTTTTTGGGAAGGCAGCGTGACTTCGCTTGAGGCCCAAGCCCCGGCGGCCGCCGGCGGCGCTGTCGCGGGCAACGGCGACGGGTCGCTGATGGAGATGCGCCTGAGGTTCGTGCCGGAATATGTCGACGCGTTCCGCGAGGTGTTCGGCACGGATTGGCCCAACCTCGCCCATGGCTGGGATGCGATCGCAGCGTTCCAGCGGACCGTGGTCACAGACGCCTCGAAGGTCCCTTTCGATCGGTATCTCGCGGGCGATGACGACGCCATGACGGACGCAGCAAAGCGCGGCATGGACCTCTTCAACGGGTCGGCGGGCTGTATTGCTTGCCATAACGGTGCGCTGGTATCTGACCAGAGGTTTTACAATATCGGCGTGCCTGCGGCCGCGGAGTTCGAAGAGGACCCACTCTACCAGATCACGCTGCGCTGGGAATTGTACCAGAAAGGCGTGCCCGAAGATGTCTATCGGAACGGGACCGATGATCTGGGCCTCTACCATGTCACCAAGCGCCCCGATGACAAGGGCAAGTTCCGCACGCCCAGCTTGCGCGAACTGCGCTGGACAGAGCCGTTCATGCACAACGGTGCATTCTGGGAGCTGTCGGAGGTTGTCGCCTTCTACAACGCGGGCGGTGGGTCCGGGCAGACCGCAGGTTTGCAACCCCTTGGGCTGACCGAGGCCGAGCAGGCAGACCTTGTTGCCTTCCTTGAGGCCCTTTCAATGGATGAGCCGCTTCTGCTTGACGAGCCGGAACTTCCGGAAACTGCAACTTGGGCGGAGTTCGAATGATGACCCAAAATCTGGAAAAAAGACGCCCGAGCCGCGCGGGCAGATGCACCTCCTTCAACCGAAGGGAATTTCTCATCCTCGGAGGGGCATCGGTGACCGTTCTGGCGACCTATGGTGCGGGCGCGCAGGCACAGGACCTTGTTTCCTCGTCCTATATTCGAAAGATCGTCGGAAAAGTGTCCGCCCTCGAACAGGGCGTGGCGACGACCTTCCTCTATCCCACCGATGATATCGAGAATGTGCTCGTGATGCTCGACGAAGAAGCGGGCGGCGGTGTTGGCGACGCGCGCAACATCGTTGCCTTCAACACGGTCTGTCCGCACCAGGGCGGGTACATGGGGGCCGAAGACTTCAAGCGCCCGCATTCAGTGCTAGGACCATGTCCACTTCACCTGTCGACCTTCGATCTGACCAAGCACGGCATGCTGGTTTCGGGACATGCCGTGGAGAGCCTTCCGCAGATCGTTCTCGAGATCGACGGCGACGACATTGTCGCGACTGGGGTGATGGGGCTTTTCTACGGCTTCAGCCAGAACCCGACCGGCGCGTGAAAGAGGATAGAACCATGACAGACAGCGTTGTCATCAACCGTGAATTCGTCCCTCTCCCACCGCCGGATGCGGACGTCCTGACCACGGCGTGCAGCTATTGCATCGTGGCCTGTTCCTACAAGGTCTACCGCTGGCCGGTGGGCAAGGAAGGCGGCCTCCAGGCCGACCAGAACGCCTTCGGGGTTGATTTCCCGACCTACGGTGCACCTTGGGCTGCGCGAAGCCAGCACAATGTCGGCATGCACGAGGGCAAGCCGCATCACTTCGTCGTCATCGCCGATGCAGATGCAGAGGCGGTCAACCCGGGCGGGAACTACTCGGTCCGCGGCGGCACACTTGCACAGAAAATCTACAACCCCGACACGCCCACGCGGGACCGCCTGAAATACCCGATGGTCCGCATCGGCGGTGTTCTGACCCCGATCAGCTGGGACCTGGCGTCCGATGTCATGGCCGAGGTGTCCAAGCATGTGCTGCGCACCTACGGCGAACATGCCTGGGGCATGAAAACCTTCTCATACGAGTATTTCGAGAACACCTATGCCATCCGCAAGCTGGTCGACCGTGCCATCGGCACACCTGTTCATGCCTGGCACGACAAGCCGATGCGCGGGCCGGACGCGACCGGGCTGGACGACGCTGGAATCAATTCCTTCGCGGCATCCTACGATGACTGGGGTCGCTGCGACGTGGCGTTTCTGTCCGGCGTCGATCCCTACGAGACCAAGACGGTGCTGTTCACCGAATGGATGATGTACGGCGACAACCCTAACAAGATAATGATCTTCGTGACACCGCACCGCACCATGGGCGTTGAATGGGGTCTGAAGAACGGCGGCATGTGGCTGCCGGTCATCCCCGGCACGGACACCGCGTTGCATCTCGCGCTGGCCAAGATCATCATCGACAACGGCTGGCAGGATCAGGAATTCATCGACACTTGGGTGAATAACCGCTGGGAACTTGAATCAGGATACGGCCGCGGCACCCGCAACACGGGCTGGCAGTGGCGCACCACCTGGGGACGCTGGCAGAGCGACTGGGAAGATTTCCAGAAATTCATTGCCAATGAACCGGCCGCGCA
>CAYNIS010000259.1:0-5581 GCA_964397055.1 uncultured Rhodospirillaceae bacterium
GGCCCGATCGGCGAACCGGCAGGCCCGTTGACTATGCGGTCGTTCATGCGGCGAGCGCCTGGAACAGCGACAAGCCCTCGGCGCCTCGGGCCTCGGTCCCGAAGCCGCCGCCGATCGCGTTTTCCGGATGCGGCATGAAGCCGAGCACGTTGCGCCGCTCCGATAACACGCCGGCGATGTCGGAGACCGAGCCGTTGGGATTGGACGGACCCCTGGCCGGGCCGCCGACATAGCTGAGGGCGATCCGATCCTCGTCCCGGAGGCGCTTCAGCGTCCCCTCGTCGGCGACGTAGTTGCCGTCGTTGTGGGCGACCGGCACGGTCAGCGTAGCCCCCTTGCCAAGGCGCCTGGTGAACGCGCTGTCCGCCGTTTCGACCCGCAGCGTCACACGCCGGCAGACGAAATGGACGCTCGCGTTGCGGATCAGCGCCCCCGGCAACAGCCCGGCCTCTGTCAGGACCTGAAAGCCGTTGCAGATGCCCAGCACCAAGCCGCCGCGCGCCGCATGATCACGGACCGCGGCCATGATCGGGGAGCGTGCGGCGATGGCTCCGGCGCGCAAGTAGTCGCCATGGGAGAAGCCGCCCGGCAGCACCACCAGATCAACGCCGCGCGGCAGGGTGGTGTCGCCATGCCACACAAGCTCCGCCGACCCGACCCCGGCCCGGTCCAGGGCGGCGACGACATCGCGTTCCCGGTTGGTCCCCGGGAAGCGCACGACCGCGGTCTTCATCCGCCGTACCCCTGCCGAGGAGCCTACTCGGACGAGATCTGGGTCTTCGCCGCTTCCATGAACTCTTCGAGGTGGCGAACCAGCCGATGCTCGGACTGGTCCTTGACGCCCTCCTGCGCGAAATCGCCCAGCACCTTCTGGATGATGTCGTCGTCGCCCGGGGCGGTCAGGTTAATCTGGACGATCTGCTTGGCGTAGTTCTCCGCGTCCGCCCCCTTGAGGCCGAGGAGGTCGGCCGCCCATAGCCCGAACAGCTTGTTGCGGCGGGCCTGGACCCGGAACGCCAGTTCCTCGTCGTGCTTGTACTTGTTCTCGAAATTCTTGGCGCGATCGTCCAACCCGCTCATCGCTGGCTCCAGGCTCAGATGGTGGCACCGTCGGGGGCGGTTCAGGCGGCCCCGGCCGCCCTCGGCGCTCGGGCGTTCCTCGAAACGCCGCTCCCGGCGCGTTATATAGGCCAGGAGCCGGCGCTAAGCCAGCACGGCCAGACGGGGTCCACCGTCGCCGGCCAACGCCCGCCGTTCCCACGTACCGCCGACGGTCCCCCATGTGCACGCTCGTCGTCCTCTATCGCCCGGGATACCCCTGGCCGGTCCTGATTGGCGCCAACCGTGACGAGATGACGGATCGGCCCTGGCGCCCGCCCGCGCGCCATTGGGAGGACCGGCCCTACACCATCGGCGGCCTCGACGAACTGGCGGGCGGGACCTGGCTCGGCCTCAACGACGAGGGTCTGGTGGCCGCGATGCTCAACCGGACGGGATCGCTCGGACCCGCCCAGGGCCGCCGGACCCGGGGCGAGCTGACGCTGGAGGCGCTGGAGCAGGTCGATGCCGACCTTGCCGCGGAGATGATGCGCCATATCGACGGGGCGAGTTATCGTCCGTTCAACATGGTGTTGGCGGACAACGAGGATGCATTCGTGGTCATGCACCGCGATGCCACCGGCCAGACGCAGCCGGATGTTCAACGCCTGCCGCCCGGCCTGTCGGTGATCACCGCCGTCGACCCGAACGATCGCGAAGACCCGCGCATCCGGCTCTACCGGCCGTTGTTCCAGGATGCCGCGACACCGGATCCGGAGGGTGGCGACTGGCATGGCTGGGAGAAGCTGCTGGCAAGCCGTCTTCACGACGGGGCCGCCGGCCCGCTCGGGGCGATGACCGTCGTCACCGATCGAGGCTACGGCACGGTTTCCTCTTCCCTGATTGCCCTTCCGGACCGCGACCTCGCCCAGCGCGACCCGATCTGGCTGTTCGCCGAGGGGCGCCCGGGAGAGGTGCCCTATCGGACGATCGATCTCGAGTGAGGACCGAACCCGGTTCAGGTTTCGACATCGCCGAGCGACCGAATCCGCCCGCAAAGGCGTTTGTTTGTGCGAGCGCGCGGTGCTTCCTATATAGTAGCATCGCGTGACCCGGCGCCGCTGTTCGGCGGGCGCGGTCGTGACCACTTCGGACATCCGGCAATGGCAAAGCGCAGGCAGATCTACGAGGGCAAGGCCAAGGTCTTGTTCGAGGGGCCAGAGCCTGGAACCCTGGTTCAGTACTTCAAGGACGATGCGACCGCGTTCAACGCCCAGAAGCGCTCGGTCATCTCGGGCAAGGGTGTTCTGAACAACCGCATATCGGCCTACCTGTTCACCCGCCTGGGTGAAATCGGCGTGCCCACGCACTTCCTGAAGCCGCTCAACATGCGCGAGCAGCTGGTGCGAGAGGTGGAGATCATCCCGGTCGAGGTGGTGGTTCGGAACATCGCCGCCGGTTCCTTCTCCGAGCGCTTCGGCGTGGCCGAGGGCCAGCCGCTGCCGCGCGCGATCGTCGAGTATTTCCTGAAATCGGACGAGCTCGGCGACCCGATGGTGAGTGATGAGCACATCACCGCGTTCGGCTGGGCGACCCCGCAGGAAATCGACGAAATCCTGTCGATGACCCTGCGCATCAACGACTACCTGTCCGGCCTCTTTCTCGGGATCGGGCTCAAGCTCGTCGACTTCAAGGTCGAGTACGGGCGTGTCTGGATCAACGACGAGCTCAGGATCGTGCTCGCGGACGAGATCAGCCCGGACAATTGCCGGCTGTGGGACGCGCGCACCAACGAGAAGCTGGACAAGGACCGGTTCCGGCGTGACCTGGGCGGGCTGATCGAGGCGTATAGCGAGGTTGCCCGTCGACTCGGCATCATGCCCGAGGAGAACCAGGCGGAAGGGGCGACCACGCCGCGGGCGGTCGGGTGATCCGATGAAAGCTGTCGTCAACGTTCGCCTGAAGCCGGCCGTCCTCGATCCGCAGGGTCAGGCGATCGCCCACGCGCTCGACAGCCTCGGTTTCGAGGGTGTGGGAGAGGTGCGCCAGGGCAAGCTGATCGAGATCGAACTGGCCGGGGAGACCGACCCGGACGCGGCCCGCAAGCGTCTGGTCGAGATGTGCGAGAAGCTGCTCGCCAACCCGGTGATCGAGGACTACGAGATCGCGATCCGGGAGGCCGAGGCGGCTGAGTGATCGCGACTCCGGAGCGGGTCGCGGCGCTGATCGCCGCCGACCCCGATTTCGCGCCGCTTGCGGAGCGCTACCTGCCCTTGCCGTCGCGTGCCCGCAAGCCCGGCTTCGCGGCCCTTCTGGCGATCATCCTGGAACAGCAGGTCTCGGTCGCGGCGGGCCGGGCGATGTGGGACAAGCTGAAGGCCACGACCAACGGTCGCGTGACCCCGCGAACCTTCCTCAAGCTCGACGAAGCCACGCTCAAGGCCTGCGGCTTCTCCCGCATGAAAATGGCCTATGGCCGCGGCCTCGCCGAGGCGGTCCTGGCGAAGTCGATCGACCTCGACGGCTTGGCGACGGCCGACGACGAGACCGCGATGGCGGAACTGACGCGGCTCAAGGGGGTCGGAACCTGGACCGCCGAGGTCTATCTCATGTTCTGCCTTGGCCGGACCGATGTGATGCCGGCGAAGGACCTGGCGCTTCAGGTCGGGGCCCAGTGGCTGAAGGGACTGCCGGCGCGGCCGAGCCACGACGAGCTCTATGCCCTGGCGGAACCCTGGCGCCCGTACCGGTCGGTTGCGGCGATGTTCCTGTGGAAACACTACCGCACGATCCTGGAAGCCGGGCGGGCGGAACGGAAGACAGCAAAGGCGACGTGATGAGGACTGATGAAGGGGCGGCCGCGGCGGAAGGCGCCGATAGCACCAGGAGCGACGGCAACCAGAATGGGCGCTGGGTCGTCGCCGGGATCCTGGTGTCCGCCCTGTGGCTGGCGCTGCTCGGCACGATGTTCGCCTACAACACCCGCTTCGTCGTCCATATCGAGGAGCTGAACCAGCGCGTCCAGGAACTGGAACGGCGTGCCGGTATCGAACCCGGAAGCCTGCCGCGGCGCGAGCGATAGATCCCTCGCCGAGCCGCCTTCTTCGGCGCTACTCTCCCCCCACAACAACGACCTGAGGGGAGGAGGAAAAGAGATGTCCGACACGCTGATCGAAACCGTCGAGGACGGGGTTGCGGTCCTGACCATGAACCGGCCGGACCGGCGCAACGCCATGAACCAGGAGATGCTGGCGGCGATGCGGGAGGTGCTGCCGCGACTGGCAAGGGACAAGGATGTCGGCTGTGTCGTGCTGACTGGCGCCAACGGGGCGTTCTGTGCCGGCGGCGACGTCAAGGGGATGGCTGCGAGCAACAATCAGGAGCGCATCCTGGAGGAGCAGATCCAGGATTTGCGCACCAACATGGAAGTCTCCGCCTGGCTGCATGAGATGCCGAAGCCGACCATCGCCATCGTCCGCGGGGCGGCGGCCGGGGCCGGCCTGTCGTTGGCGCTCGCCTGCGACCTTCGGGTCGCCGCCGACACCGCCAAGATCACCACGGCCTTTGCGAATGTCGGCTTTTCCGGCGATTTCGGCGGCAGCTACTTCCTGACCAAGATCCTCGGCACTGCCAGGGCGCGCGAACTCTACTACCTGCCGCGGGTCCTCTCCGGCGACGAAGCGGCCGCTCTCGGCCTCGTCAATCAGGCGGTCGCGGATGCCGAGGCGGAGGCCACCGGCATGGACATGGCCCGGCGTATCGCCGCCGGCCCGCGCATCGCCTACCGCTACATGAAGCGCAACATGAACGCGGCCGAGTACGTCTCCATGCGCGACGCGCTCGACTACGAGGCCTCCGGCCACGCCCGCTGTGGCCTGACCGAGGATCACAAGAACGCGGCGATCGCCTTCGCCGAGAAGCGCCAGCCCGTCTTCGCCGGGCGCTGACGGCATGGCGGCCGCCCCTGCTCTGCCAACCAGTCCGGGGGCAACCAGTCCGGGGGCAACCAGTCCGGGGGCAACCAGTCCGGGGGCAACCAGTCCGGAGGCAACCAGTCCGGGGGCGGCCCTCGCCGGGTTCTTCGAAGTCCAGCTCGATTTCGCGCGGGCGATGGCGGCGCGGCTGTCGCTCCCCTTCGGTACCGCCGTGACCCGCTACACCAACCTGCACAAGCGCTTCGGCCTCGGCACCGTTGACGAGGCCGACCCGCATCCCCTGTGGCACGGCTACCTCGACGCGCTCGCGGCCCTCGCCGATGCGCAAGCTGAGGTCGATCTCACCGTTCGGACCTATGACACTGCCCCGCACGACGCGATCCCCCCGGGGCAGACCCGGTTCGGATGCTTCGGGGTCGAGGCACCCGACGCGCAAGGCCGGGTGCGCATCCATTTCGGCAATCGCGACAGCGCCGACGGCATCGGCCCCCTCGACCGGCGCAAGCTCGACCGGCGGATGGCGGAGCTCGCCGCCCTCGTCACCCATGTCCGCGAAAATCATCCGGACGCGCGCAGCAGCAAGGGCCGGTCGTGGCTCTACAACCGGG
>CAYNIS010000260.1:0-5581 GCA_964397055.1 uncultured Rhodospirillaceae bacterium
GTGCCCGCGCCTCGACCGGCGCCAGCATCAGGAAGGCGCTGGCGGCAAGGGCGATGGCGAATGGAACCCGTGCGAGACGGGTGGTGAGGGGCAGGTGGGTGGTTATCTTGTGGTCTCCCCCGTCTTCGGGTCTGATGTTGATCAGAAGGTTGGAGAACCCCGGGGCATTCGATCGTCGACATGCCTTCCACGAGACCGGACCCGAAAATCCGTCGGTCGAAAGTCAAAAAAACCTCAGGCTGATTTACGTGCCCGAAGTCCGAATTTGGCTCAAATCCCGAATACTTGGGGATGACTGAAAGCAGGTCTGTCGCCCCTGGCGTGATCTAGCGCAAACCTCGAGCGGACTTAATCAGTCTGCGACGACGATCTTCGCGCGATCAGCCGCCTGCGTCATAAGGCAAGCATTTTCCGAACCGCCGGACGGATTCCGTCCGGCTGGCAAACGCTCTAGGCCCAGACTGTCCACTTGGCCTTCTCGGTCGCCCGACCACTCGCTCGTACCGCGCTCCGGCTCTTCGAACGCCCTGCTTCTCGGACGGTTGCGGGCGATGTTATGAGCATTCAGGAGAAATAGGGGAACGGGAGAAAGCGACGGTGGCTGGACCGCTCGACGGCATCCGGGTGATCGACCTGACGACGGTCCTGTTCGGGCCCTACTGCACCCAGACCCTTGGCGATCTCGGCGCCGACGTCATCAAGGTCGAACCGCCGGAGGGCGACACCAATCGCTGGATCGCGCCGATGCGCTCGCCCGGCATGGGGGCCGTCTTCCTCAACACCAACCGCAACAAGCGCGCGGTCTGCCTGGATCTGAAGCAGCCTGCCGCGCGCGACGCCCTGTTGCGGCTGGTCGATGGCGCCGACCTCTTCGTCCATTCGATCCGCCCGCAGGCGATCGCGCGTCTGGGGCTCGACGCGGACACGCTGCGCCGGGGCCGCGAGCGCCTGATCTACGCGCAGTTGACCGGCTTCGCCTCCGACGGCCCAAATGCCGGGCGGCCCGCCTATGACGACATCATCCAGGCGGCAAGCGGGCTTGCCGATGCGGAAGCGCGCTCGCGCGGCGGCCAGCCGGCGATGGTGCCGTCCGCGGTGGCGGACAAGGTCGGCGGGCTCACTGCCCTCTACGGCATCCTGGCCGCCCTCTTTCAGCGCGAACGCACCGGAAAGGGGCAGTTCATCGAGGTGCCGATGCTGGGCGCGATGGCGAGCTTCCTGATGGTCGAGCACCTGTCGGGCGAGACCTTCCGCCCGGCAGAGGGGCCGGCGGGCTACCCACGCGTCCTCGCCGCCCATCGCAAGCCCCACCGCACCAAGGACGGCCGGATCGCGGTCCTGCCTTATACGACCGCCCATTGGCAGCGCTTCTTCCGGCTGGCTGGCCTGCCCCAGATGGTGGAGGACGAGCGGGTGACCGATCCGGTCAAGCGCTCCCATCACGTCGGCGAGCTCTATGCGCTGAAGGGCGCGGTCCTCGCCGAACGCACCACGGGGGACTGGATGACCGTCCTGACCGAGGCGGAGATCCCGGCGACCCCGGTCCAGACCCTGGATGGCATCGTCAGCGACCCGGAAACCCGGGCGATCGGCCTGTTCCAGGAGGCCGACCACCCGTCGGAGGGGGCGATCCGGGTGATGGGATCGCCGCTTCGGGCCGAGGACATGCCCGCCCCCTTGCGCGTGCCGGCCCGCCGCCTGGGCGAGGATACCCGGGACGTCCTGTCGCAGGTTGGCATGGATGATGCTAGTATTCAGGCACTGTTTGAGAGCGGTGCCGCCCTCGAGCCGGAGTGACGAGAACGGAGCAAGAGGAGTTCCGATGTCCAGCAAGGTCGAGGCAAAAGACACCGCGCGCGCGAAGAAACGCATGACGATGGCGGACCGGGTTGCGGCCCTGTTCGCCGAACTCGGGATCGAGGTCGCACATTTCGGCGCCTCCGCCCCGGCCGAACTCATCCCGCTGATTTCGGCCCGGCCGGAGGCGCTGGCCTCGATGGTCCTTCTGAACGCATCGCGCCTGCCGAGGGAGGCGACGGACCCGCTCACCGGCCGCCTGATCCTGTTCGCCGGCGACAGCGGGTCGAGCGGGGAGGCGCTGGCCCGCGCCGGCGGCACGCTCCTGGGCGCCGAGGTCCACCAGTTCGAGGGCTATGCGGCGACCGAATGGTCCGACATGGCCGCCGACCGGGCGGATCGCATCGGCCCCGCGATGGCCGAATTCCTGGCCCGCATGCAGGCGGCCATGCCGGCCACGGCGATCGCTGCCGACGGGGCGAGCGGGAAGGCCGGCGGCCTGACCTACACCGTCACCGGCCGCGGGCCGGCGCTGGTGCTGTTCCCCGCGGTCCTCGCCCCGTCGCAATGGAATCCGCTGGTTGCGGAGCTTTCCCGGCACTTCAGCGTGATCCGGCTGGGCGGGCCCAACATGGGCATCGTCTCGGTGCTGGAGGCGCGCGGCCAGGATGTGACGTGGCGGCGCAACCTCCGCGCCATGCTGATCGACGGCGGCGTGACCGGGAACGACCGGCTGCTTGAAGTCGGCTGCGGCACCGGCGTCATCGCCCGCTGGATCGCGGGCGAGGGTCTGGCCGCGCGGCCGGTCACGGCGGTCGACCTAAACCCCTTTCTTCTTGGCGAAGCCGCCGCCCTGGCGCGTCGTGACGGGGTCGCGGACGCCATCGACTTCCGTGAGGGCAATGCCGAGGCGCTGCCGTTCGAGGACAACAGCTTCGATGCCATCCTGTCGGTCACTGTGATCGAGGAGTGCGACGCCGACCGTGCCATCGGCGAGATGCTGCGGGTGGTGAAGCCGGGCGGCCGGGTCATGGTCCAGGTGCGTGCCTGCGACATGAACGTGCTGTGGAGCGTGCCGCCGGTCGACGAGGAGATCCGGCGGAAGGCGGAGCAGCCGGTGCACGAGGTGAGCCCCGGCGGCTGTGCGGATGTCAGTCTTTCCACCCGCTTCCGCGCCGCCGGCATGGAGAATGTGCTGGCCTTCGCCGGCTATCACGGAGGCAGCATCGTCCGGGCCCTCTACGAGCCGGCGTCGATGGCCCATCTCGACGAGGGCGAGGTGAAGGCGTGGCGGGAGGCGAAGTCCCAGGCCGCCGACGGCACCTACTACATGATGCACCCGGTCCACTGCGCGATCGGCTGGAAGCCCGCCGCCTGATCAGGCGGGGAACGGCCATCGCAAGCGCCTGAGGCGGGTCACCGGCCGAACTTCTCGGCGAAGACCGAGCGCTTGGACGTGTCCTCCGGCTCCTCGGTCGGCCCCGTTTCCGGCGGCGAGATCTCGCGGAAGCGTGTGGCCCAGTTGATCCTGCCGGGCTCGCTCGGCTCCGGTGCGGCCCCGGCGAACCGCCGGCGCCAGGCTTCCGCCGGCGCGATCCGGGCCGATGGAATCTGGGTCGGCGCAACCGCCGCAGCCGCCGGCTTTTTCTTCTTCGGCCGTCGCTGCGACTGCTTCCAGGCGGGCCGGGTAAGGTCGATCCGCGGCTTCGGCTTTGCGGGCTCGGCCGATGCGGTCTCCGTCGACGCGGTTTCGGCCGATGAGGGCGGCGGCGGCGACGCGACGGGCGGCGGCGGTACGACAGGCGCCGGCGGATGGGTCGGCGCCTGCCGCGTTCCGGTGTACTTCATCTTGTCCGCCGAGGGCTTCAGCGCCGGGTCGAGTTCCGGGAAGTAGCGGCCGAGAACGCCGTGGACGGTGTCTTCGCTCAAGGTCTCGATCGGGTCGCGGATGCACACCGGCTTCGGCTCCGCAGCACCGTTGCGCCGCAACTGGGCATAGCGCAACTGATCCTCGAACACGTGGTCGCGCTCGATCGACACCGGGCTGATCAGGCCGACACGCAGGATCGCGTTTTCCAGCTTCTGGCGCACGTGACGGGCCTGGCGGGTCGCGATCAGCCCCTGTTCGATCAGGAAGTCGCGGATGTGGAAGGCGCCGAGGGCCTTGCGTTCCAGCGCCTCCCAGTCCGGTCCGGCACTCTTCAGCGTCCGGCCGAAATAGACCGGGAACAGCCGTTCCGGCTCCTCGTCGATGAAGATGCGGCAGGTCCACACGAAACTGCGCGGGGCCCCGTCGCGGATCGCCCAGACGTTGGAGAACTCGCCCATCGGGATGCGCGAGACGATGCCGGCGGCAACGCCATGGTCGCGGCGCTCCCGCTCGGTCAGCGGGTGGGAGACCTCCTGCACCTGGAAGCCGCCCGCGGTCCCGTTCCAGGCCGCGAGGTAGAACACCCGCTCGGCCTTCACCGGGTCGACATAGCTGTGGCTGCGGAACGCGATCAGGCCGTCCAGGATCGGCACCGTGGGGGTGAAGCCGTCTTCCTCCGTCACCTCGATGCCCTGTGCCGCCTCCTCCGAGATGCCGAGGGAGCGCGCGACCGCCGCCAGCGATACCTTGAAGCTGTTGATCACCATGGTCGGCAGTCTCGACCCCTTCTCCCCGTTCCCGGATGATATAGGGAGTGCTAACCGGTGGTGCCGGAATGACCGCGAGAGGGAGAAATCGGGTGAGTGACGACGCAGAGCTGCTGGGCCACGGCCTCTACTGGCAGGACATGACCGTCGGCCGGCGCTTCAAGACCTTCGGTCGCACGATCACCGATGCCGACATCTCCGCCTTCTGCGGCGTCGTCGGCTATACCGAGGTCTTGTTCACCAACGCCGAATACCGGCGGGAGCATTCGGCGATGCCCGGCCGGGTCGCCCCCGGGGCGCAGGTCTTCGCCGTCGCCGAGGGGCTGACCATCGGGTCGACCATCCAGGCGACCGGCATCGCGTTCCTGTCCTGCAATGTCGACATCAAGGGGCCGGTCCAGGCCGGCGACACCCTCCATGTCGTGATCGAGGTGGTGGAGGCACGCGCCGCCTCCAAGGGCAACCGGGGGCTTGTGCGCACCCGCAACGAGGTGGTCAACCAGAACGGCGAGGTCGTGATGGTCTACGACCCCTTGCGCCTGATGCGCGGCAACCCCGAGGCCGAGGCGGCGTGAGCGTGGCCATCGCCCCGTTCCCCCGCCTTGACGGCAAGACCGCGCTCGTCACCGGCTCCACCTCCGGCATCGGGCTGGGGATCGCGGAGGCGCTGGCTGCGGCCGGTGCCAATGTCGTGCTGAACGGCAGCCGTCCGGATGCCGAGGCCGAACCGATCAGGGCCCGGGTCGATGCGGCCGGCCCGGGCCGCGTCCTCTACCACGCGGCGGACATGGCGGATCAGGACCAGGTGACCGGCTTGGTCGCGGGGGCCGAGGCGGCGTTCGGTGCGGTCGATATCCTGGTGAACAACGCCGGCATCCAGAAGGTCGCCCCGGTCGACGCGTTCCCGCCCGACGACTGGGAGCGGATCATCGCGATCAACATGATGTCGGCGTTCCACACGACCCGTGCCGCGTTGCCAGCGATGAAGGCCAGGGGCTGGGGCCGGGTGATCAACATCGCCTCCGCCCACAGCCTGGTCGCCAGCCCGTTCAAGTCGGCCTACGTCACCGCCAAGCACGGGATCGCCGGCTTCACCAAGACGGTGGCGCTGGAGGTCGCGGAACAGGGCATCACCGTGAACGCGATC
>CAYNIS010000261.1:0-5559 GCA_964397055.1 uncultured Rhodospirillaceae bacterium
CTTGGGCCGGATCGTGCCTTCACCATCGACGGCGTCGAGTTCCGCGCCGACCAGCGGGCGGTGGTCTTCGGGTCAGCCCCTCGCGGGGAGGAGGTGCTGGTTTCCGTCGGTGGTGAACCGGCACTCACCGTCGCGGTGGAACAGGGCCATTGGTCCCTGACCCTCGGGGAGGCCGGGGCCGACACCGGGCGCGACCTCTCGGTCGGGCCGGTCGATCAGTCGGCGCCGATGGTGACGGTGGTGCTGCCGGCCTCGTCGAGCCGGCGCGGGTCGCCCGGTCTTGCGTTTGACGGCGGTCTCTGGCGATTGACTGAAGCCGACCCGGAGCCGCGCGAGATCGTTCTGTTCTCACGGAACGCGGATGATGCCGGTCCCATCGACCTTGCGCCGGTGCTGATCCCGTCCGACTGACCTGGACCAGATCACCGGCGCGTGGCGCGGAACTGTTCGAACAGTGCTTCGCGCTGGGTTTCGGTGAGGCCGGTGAGCCCCTGTGCCTCCAGGAAGGCCTCGAACGCGGCGCGATCGAGATCGCCGTCGCCCGTGCCCCCACGATTTCGGGCCAGCCAGGCGGCTGCGGGCGCGAACCGGGTCAGGCCCGGGACGTCGCCGTCCGGTGCCGCACCATCCCAGTTCCCCTGATCGCCCTGCGCGCGAAGCTGGTCGATGTTGGCGAAGAAAGCCTCGACGAAGCGGCCGACCCTGGCGTGGCGCTCGTGTTCCGCTGGCCAGTTGAATACCGCCAGGATCGTCGGCACCGCCACGGTCGCCACGCCCTCGGCGGGCACGCCCGGCGCGTCGTCCGTTTCCAGCCGGGCAGGGCGGTAGATGCGGCCCAGCGCATCGTCTTCCGGCAGAGCGAGCCATCGGGCACCGTCGGGGACCGCCTCGGCCGGGAACGCGGGCCCCGCCCCGCCGACCATCATGACGCTGGCGGCGATCGACCCCTCGGCAAGGCCGGCGATGGCCGCGTCGTCGGGCAGGCCGGCCGACACCATGTCGATGCCGAGCGTCCCCAGGACCAGTTCTGCGGTGATCCGGCGGGCGCTGTCCGGCGGGCCGATGTCGACCGTCCGGCCGTTGAGGTCGGTGATGTCGGCAATGCCGTCCGCTGCCAGGATGCCGACCTTCCGCTCGTAGAGCGGCGCAATGTAGTGGATCGAGTTCGCGATCCCGGGAATGACGCGTTCCCGGTCCAGGTGGGTGACGGCGTCGGACGGGACGACGGCGATGTCGACGCCGCTGAGGAAAAGGATGTCGGTCAGGCTTTGCACCGGGTCCCGGCCGACCATCGGCACGATGCGCAGGCGTGGCAGGTCGTCCAGAACCCGGGCGAGGTCACGGGCGAGGGCGAGGTCGGGGCCGCCGTCGCCGCCGACCAGGATGCCGACCCGGCCCCGGTTGATGACCGCGGGGTCGAGGGTGTTGGGCTGGATCGGCGACAGCCGCGACTGGGCGTTGGTCTGAGCTGACGCCGGGGGCGCGACGAGGGGCAGCGCCATCACGGCGCACGCGATCATGCCCCGGGCAATCGAGCCGGCGCCAATCAGGGATCGAGCCGTCGGGAACGTGAGCATCATCGCCTCCAGCCCCTCAATCCGCATGCCGGTCGCGTTGCGATGTCGGCCTTCGTGGCGGCGGGCCCGCAACCGCGATAGTGTTCTGGCTTAGCCCGGCAAGCGGCGCAAGCGCGCGGGTCCCCGGCGGGTCCGACCGGTTTCGCTTGGCCCGGCACCTTGCCGCCATGGCCGATCCATCGCATGTCACCCTGGAGCGCATTCGAGCGTACCAAGTTTCAGGAAGACCGGAAGGGAGCTTCGAGATGACCGACAAGGTGATCAAGAGTGATGCCGAGTGGCGGGCCCAGCTCGATCCAGAGCAATACTACGTCACCCGGGAACATGGCACGGAACGGGCCTTCTCCGGCAAGTACTGGGACAGCAAGACCGCGGGAACGTACAAGTGTGTATGCTGCGGCCAGCCGCTTTTCTCCTCGAAGACGAAGTACGACAGCGGCACCGGCTGGCCGAGCTTCTGGGCCCCGATCGACGACAAGGCGGTTGCGACCAAGCGCGACGTGTCGTTCTTCATGGTCCGGACCGAGGTTCTGTGCGCGCGCTGCGATGCCCATCTCGGCCACGTTTTCCCGGACGGACCGGCGCCGACCGGCCAGCGCTACTGCATGAACTCGGCTTCCTTGACGCTGGACACCACCGAAGAGGGCCGAGAGACCGAGGCTGCTGAGTGATCGAGTAGGGCCTTCCGACGCCCTCTCAGCGCGAGAAGTTGGGGTTGTCGTGCCGGACGGAGGTCACCTGACCTTGCGCGTCGAAGACGATGGTGAAGGCATTGTCGACGACGATCTGCCCGGCTTCCCGATCCGCGACGACGGTGGGTTCGAGACCGGCACTATCGAGGGGCAGGTCCGCCTGGCTGAGAAGCTCCAGGGTCGGTTCCCAGAAATGGCCGTGGAGGGAAACCGCCGCGAGCCTGACCGAGTGTTCGAGGTCGTCGATGCAGCCATGAATGGCCCGGTCGAGGTCCGCGACACCCTGGCCATGCTGGATGAACTCCCGAATGACGAAAAAGTTGACGATGAGGGACAGCGCCAGGGCCCCTGGCATGACATAGGGGCGCAGATGCGGCGGGATGGTCATCGGCGGGCTTCCGGCGGTTGTTGCGCACCTGACAACCGGCACGCTTCGCCTGAGATATGGCCGATCAGTCGGCCGGGCAAAAGGGGTGGTACTCGCCCTCCGGGCGGCTACTCCGCGAACCCGGTTTCACCGGATGGCAGGAGCGGCCATACGAAACCGACCTTGCTTTTGCGCTCGACGCTCTTCAGTTCCGGGGCAACCGGCGGGCGTTCTGGCGGTATGGGCCCGGACGTCAGCGGCCGCCGGCCGAAAGATAGCGCAGGGCGGCCAGCGCATGGGTACGGGTGATGTGGAGAAACTCCTCCACCCCGACATGCTCGTCCGCCTTGCCCATGGTCACCGGCGACGGCCCGTAGAGGTAGGCCGGCACGCCGCGCCAGCGCCAGTAGCGGCTGTCCGATCCGCCGAGGGAGGACACCGGCACCGGCGTCGGGTGGCCGAGGTCGCTGACCGTGCGTTGCAGCAAGCCGACCATCTCGTGGTTCGGGTCGGCGGCACTGGGCGGATAGCTGTGGTGCTCCTGGATCTCCAGCATCGCCCCGGGGACCGCGTTCACCGTCGCCCGGATCTCGCCCAGAAGCTCGTCCCGGTCGACGCCGACGGGGGCCCGGAACTCGACCTCGAACCGGCAGCGATTTGGGATCTGGTTGATCTTCAGCCCGCCCTCGATAACGCCGACATTGACCGTCAACTGGCGCACGATCTCCGCCGCCCCGGCGCCCATGTTGGCGTTCGTCGCCGCCATCACCTCCGGCCGCGCCAGCATCTCCGCGATGTCCTCGGGCATTACCGGATAGACGCCGTCGAACTGCATCAGGTGGTCGATGATCTCCACCGCCCGGATGATCGCGTTCTCTGACAGATGCGGATAGCCGCCATGGCCGCCCTCCGTCTCCACCGTGATGGTGAGGCGGAAGGTGCCCTTTTCCATGAAGCGGATGGTGCCGGTGCCGGACGGCTCGCCGTTGAGGCAGACATCGCCGGCGATTTCCTCTCCCAGCGTCTCGAACAGGTGCTTGGCGCCAAGCGCCCCGCCGGTTTCCTCGTCGGACACCAGGGTCAGGGTGGCGCGGCCGGCCCAGGCATCGCGCATGGACGTGAGATAGGCGAAGGCGATGGTGCTCGCCGCCGTGCCGCATTTCATGTCGCACGCACCGCGGCCGTGAATGTTGCCGTCGCGGATTTCGCCGGACCAGGCGGTCGCCGGGTCGATCGGGGCGAAGACGTCGATGTGGCCGTTGAAGACCAGATGCCGGCCCGAGCCCGACCCGTCCGCATGGGCGACCAGGTTCGGCTTGACCGGATCGGCCGCGACCTCCCGAGGGGTGATCCCGTGGCCGCCCAGAAACTCCTTGAGGACCCTGACCGCCGGCGTCGTATCGCCCGGCGGATTGGGGCTCGGCGCCTGGAGGAAGCGCTGGAAGAAGTCGATCAGCCTGTCGCGGTCGGCCTCGATCGCGCTCAGAAGCCGGCGCTCAGCTTCGGTCCAGATCGGATCCGCCATCGTCTTCGCCTTGTCCAGTTAGACCACGCGTGGTGCCGGAGCCTTATCACTGTCGGTCAGAACTGTCAGGCAATCATGGCGATGCCGCCGCTTGCATCGGCGTGCCCGCGTCGCCACTGTTGCACCGCAATAGCGTTAACCACGAGTCGGGCTCGATCCCGTCCCCGTCATAAGCAAGAAACGCGAGGACTCCCGCCATGAGCACAGCTTCCGCAGATCCGATCGTCATCGTCGGCATGGCCCGTACCGCGATGGCGGGCTTCCAGGGCGGCTTCACTCCGGTCGAAGCACCCTTCCTGGGCTCTGCCGCGATCAAGGCGGCCCTGGAACGCGCCGAGGTCTCCGCCGACCAGGTCGATGACGTGATCATGGGCTGCGTGCTGCAGGCCGGCCAGGGGCAGGCGCCGGCGCGCCAGGCGGCGTTCGCCGCCGGGCTGCCGGAAGCGGCCGGGGCCACCACCATCAACAAGATGTGCGGCTCCGGCATGCGGGCGGCCATGTTCGCCCATGACATGCTGGCGGTTGGCTCCGCCGACATCATGGTCGCCGGCGGCATGGAGAGCATGACCAACAGCCCGTATCTGTTGAAGAAGGCGCGCGGCGGTCAGCGCATGGGCCACGACACCCTGCACGACAGCATGTTCCTGGACGGGCTCGAGGACGCCTACGACAAGGGCCGTGCCATGGGCACCTTCGCCGAGGACACGGCGGAGGCCTACCAGTTCACCCGGGAGGCACAGGATGCCTATGCCATCGAAAGCCTGACCCGTGCCAAGCGGGCAGCCGACACCGGCGAGTTCGGGGTCGAGGTGGTGCCGGTGACGGTCAAGGACCGGAAGAACGAGGTCACCGTCACCGTCGATGAGCAGCCGCAGTCGGCGAAGCTCGACAAGATCCCGACCTTGAAGCCGGCGTTCCGGGATGGCGGGACGGTCACGCCGGCCAATTCCAGCTCGATTTCCGACGGGGCGGCGGCGCTCGTCCTCACGCGCCGCTCGATCGCCGAGCAGCAGGGCCTGCCGATCCTGGCGGAGATCAAGGGCCATGCGACCCACTCCCAAGCACCGGCATGGTTCACCACGGCACCGGTCGGGGCGATCCGGAAGCTCTACGAGAAGACCGGCTGGACCAACGCCGATGTCGACCTCTACGAGGTAAACGAGGCATTTGCGGTGGTCGCCATGGCCGCGATGCGCGACCTCGACATCGCCCATGACCGGATCAACGTGAACGGCGGCGCCTGCGCCCTCGGCCACCCGATCGGCGCGTCGGGCGCGCGCATCATGGTGACCCTGCTGGCGGCGATGGAAAAGCGCGGCGCCAAGCGCGGCATCGCCGGCATCTGCATCGGCGGCGGCGAGGCGACGGCGATCGCGCTCGAGCGACCGGCGTGACCAT
>CAYNIS010000262.1:0-5520 GCA_964397055.1 uncultured Rhodospirillaceae bacterium
CTGCGGGATCGTTGCGAAGGCCTCGGCGATGCCGGCCAGCGGATCGTAGCCCGCCGACGCCTCGCCTGCCGCCGCAGCCAGCACCGCCGTGTCCGCCGCGCCGAGGGCGCCGTAGAGATTGTCGAGGGTGCCGACCACCGCCTCCTTGGCGAGCAGGCCGGTGAAGGTCCCCACCGTCGCCGGCCAGTTCTCTTGGGTGATGCCCATGGGGCCGAAGGCAGGGGTGATGCCGCGGCCGATATCCGCCAGTACCGACTGGTCGGTCTCGACCTCGGCGAAGCTGCCGTCGCGCCCGACGGCGGCAAGCACCGAAAGGATCGTTACCATGATGACGATGATCTTCCCCGCCCCCATGACGAAGGCGCGCAGGCGCTCCCAGGCGCGGCGGCCGACATTGCGAAGGGTTGGCCGGTGATAGCGCGGCAGTTCAATCACCGTAGCGGTCACCGGGGCGCCGGCCAGCAGGGTGCGCTTTAACACGAACCCGGTCAGAACCGCGACCGTGATGCCGATGAGGTAGAGGGCGAACACCATGTTCTGCCCGTTCATCGGGAAGAAGGCGGCCGCGAACAGGGCATAGACGGGCACCCGCGCGCCGCACGACATGAACGGGATCATCATGATGGTGGTCTTGCGGTCGCGCTCGTCGGCAAGGATGCGGGTCGCCATCACGCCGGGCACGGTGCACCCGAAGCCTACCAGCAGAGGCAGGAAGGCCTTGCCTGGCAGTCCAACCGCGCGCATCAGCCGGTCCATGACGAAAGCCGCCCGGGCCATATAGCCGCTGTCCTCCAGCACCGCCAGGAACAGGAACAGGCAGCCGATGATAGGGATGAAGGTGGCGACCGTCTGCAGGCCGCCACCGATGCCATCGGCCAGGATCACCTTCAGCCAGTCGGGGGCGCCGGCACGGCCGAGCAGCCATGCGGTGCCGTCGACAAAAAGGGTGCCGCCAAGAATGTCAAAGAAGTCGATGAAGGCGCCGCCGACCGCGATGGTCCACAGGAACATCAGGTACACAATGCCAAGGAACACAGGCAGGCCGAGCCAGCGATGGATTGCCACCGCGTCGACGCGGTCGCTCAGCGCGCGCGACAGTTTCAGGCGCCGTCGCACCACCTGGGCGGTGATGCCATGGATGAAGCCGTAGCGCCCCTCCACCAGCATTAGATCGGGCGGCTCGTCGCCGGCCTCCAGCGCGGTCAGCCGGGCGGCGACCTGCTGGGCGGTGGCGCCGGGTAGGCCGACCTTGGCCTCAGGGTCGCCCTCCATCAGGCGCACCGCGCGGCGCCGCGCCTCCAGCTCGGCAAAGCCGCCCGCGGCAAGGTCGGCGGCGAGGTCTGACAGCACGGACTCGACAGCGGGGCCATGGTCGATGCGATCGACCACCGGGCTACCGCCAGCATCGCACACCACCTGCACGGCCGCCTCCAACTCGGCGATGCCGTGGCCACGGCTGGCGGTCATCGGCACGACCGGGCAGCCAAGGAATGCAGCGAGCGCCTGCGTGTCGATTTCCAGGCCGTTGGATTGCGCGACGTCCATCATGTTGAGCGCAAGGACGACAGGATAGCCCTGCTCCAGCAGCTGCACGGTCAGGTACAAGTGCCGCTCGATATTGGAGGCATCGGCAACGTCGACGATCACGTCGGCCTCGCGCGCGGCCAGGTAGGCGCGGGCCACGCGCTGGTCGTCGGAGGCTTCGGCCGGGGTCAGTGAGTAGATGCCGGGCAGGTCGACCAGGGTTCCGGCCAGGGAACCGAGACGGAACGCCGCGGTCTTCTTCTCGACGGTGACGCCCGGCCAATTGGCGACCTTGTGGTTGAGGCCGGTCACGGCATTGAAGACCGAGGTCTTGCCGGCATTGGGATTGCCGATGAGGGCGAGGGTAAGGCCGGTCATCGAGCACGCTCCTCATTCGCGGTCGTTGCGGATCCGCTCGTGTCGGCGACGGCGCGGATGCGCACCCGCAGGGCGAGATCGCGCGGCACTGCGAGGCGCTCACTGCCCAGGGCGACGATGACGCCATCGGCACCGTGATTGCTGACGATGTCGATCAGGGAGCCACCGCGCAGGCCAAACTCAGCCAGATGACGGTTGAGGCTGCGCCCGGCATGCAGCGAGGAGATCCGCACCCGCGCCCCGTCCACTGCCGCCGCCAGCGAGCACCCTTCGGCGGGGCCGTTGCCCGCCCGCGCGTCTTCTTGCACCATCGCCATCCCTTCCGTCATGTCGCTGGGCCGCCTTCCCGGCGCCATCAACCGGCATTCGCAAAGAATGCCCGGACAGATGCGCAAGTGAGACCCATTTGCATTAAGGCCTCGTGAACGAGAGCATGCAACAGCGTGATCGGCACCGGCGCTGCCCAACTCCAGGCAGCGGTCGGCCTGTGATGCGATTGACTTGCATGCGCGCGTTCGGCGAAAACGGCGCCCAGGCGTCGCCATTGCGACGGCGACGCCTGATCATTGGATCATCGGGTGGGTCTTCAAGGGAGTTCGCGATGTCCTATGGAGGACACGGTCAGTCTGGCCACGGCGCCATGGCGCAGGCGGGCCTCAGCCCGCAGGGATACGCCCCTGCCGTCGGTATCGACGGCACGGCGCACGCCTTCGGCCAGGGAGCGCTGCTCGCCGCCACCGTGGGGGCGATGATCGGGGCGGCCCGCGCAGTGCGGCAGGAGCGCCGCGGCGACCTGCACGGCGACGGGGTTGCCGTGGCAAAGTCGGCCCTGCGCGATGCCGCGCGCCTGGGGGTCGCCGGCGGCCTGGGCGCCGCCGTCGCCTCCATGGTGCCGGCCGGCGGCCTGATGCGCGGGCTCACCATGGTCGCGGTGGGTGCTGCGGTGCTGGCTGCCACCAGCGAGGGCGATGGTGAGGGCAACGGGACTGCGCAGGGCTGACATGTCGGATCACCACCAACGCGGCGGAAACGGGGCGACCGCAGGCGACGGGTCGGACAACCCTTGGCCCCACGGCTACGCACCCCAGCATGGGCCACAGGGCCATGGGTCTCACGATTACGGGCCACACGATTACGGGCCACACGGTTATGGGTCGCACGGTTACGGGCCCCAGGGCCAGGTTCCGCCTTGGGCCCATGGACCGCTCCCTTTCTGGGGCCCGCCGCCCGGCTGGGCTCCACCGCCGGGCTGGACTCCAGAGCCCGGCTGGACAGCCCCGCCCTGGGCCTATGGGCCGCCGCCCGGCTGGGCTCCCGGCCCCACTGGCGCAGCAGCAGGACAGCACGGCGCGACCGGCGGGCCACAACATCCGCTTGACCAGCTGCTGGGTGGGCACGCGGCAGCCCAGGCGCTTGGGGCTCACGGGCTTGGTGGTCTGCTGCGCGACGACTTCACCCGCGGTATGCTCATCGGGGCGGCGGCGACCTTCCTGCTGACCAATCCGCGCCTGCAGGGCAACGCCATCTCGCTGGTCGTACAGCTGTGGCACATGCTGCAGGGCGGCTTCGCGGAGATGAAGGAGCGCTTCCACGACGCCGAGGCGGACCTGCACGGGGACGACGATGGGCCGGAAACCGGTAACAGCGGCGGCACCTCGGGCTAACGTCGGCGACGCGGCCCTGTTGACCTTGCCACGCATCGTCCACGAGGTGAGCCGGCGCCGCTGGGGCCGCCTGCGCCTGCGCCTGCTGTGGCTCGGCCACCCGGACCTCGACCTCACCCTGGTGAGCGTCCATCTGGCGGACCTGCCAGGCGTGACCAGGTTGCGGATCAGCCCGCGCGCCCATTCGCTGATCATTTGCTACGCCGGCACGCCGGAAGAGCTGCCAGGGCGGCGCCGCGCGCTGCTCCACGCTGTTGCCCGTTTGCGCCCGGCCGAGTTGCGGCGGCCCGGCGGCAGCGACGACGAGGGCGATGCCACCACCACGGCGCTGCTGACCGCGGCGGTCGCCGCCGCGCTGGTACCGTTCATGCCGTATCCGCTGCGCCAACTGCTGGTGCTGGCCAGCGTCGGCCACACCGTAGTACGCGGTGCCGAAGCGCTCTTGACGAAGGGCATCTCGGTCGAGGTGCTGGACGCCGCCGCCGTGGCGCTGCCAGCACTGAGCGGCCGGCTGGGTACCGCGGCGACCACAGGGCTGATGCTGAGCCTTGCCGCCTGGGTCGAGGAAAGTGCCAGCCAGCGTTCAGATGCGCTGGTGCGCGGTCTGCTGCGGCGCGCCCCGGAACAAGTCTGGCTGCGCCGCGACGACGCCGAGATCGAGGCGGCGTTCAGCGATCTACAGGTCGGCGACGAGGTCGTGATCGGCCCGGGTGAAACGGTGCCGGTCGATGGGGCGGTGGTCGACGGCCTCGGCACCGTCGATGCCTCTGCCATCACCGGAGAATCCTTCCCGGTGCCGGTCGAGGCGGGTGCGACCGTGACTTCTGGCTCGCTGCTGATCGACGGGCGCATCGTGGTCGCCGCCGAGAATGTTGGCGATGCCACCGCCAGCGCCCGCATCGCCCGCTTCATCGAGCGGGCCCTGTCGCAGCGTTCAGGCCTGCAGCGGCTGGCCGACCGCATGGCCGACCGGCGGGTGTGGATCACCTTCGGCACCGCCGCTTCCGTCTATGCACTAACCGGCAGCATGCAGCGTCTGGAAACCATCTCCCTCGTCGATTTTTCCTGCACCAGCAAGCTCGGCACCGCGGTGGCGATCAAGGGGGCGCTGTTCCGCGCTGGGCGGAGCGGGCTGCTTCTGAAGGGCGGCGACGCGCTCGAGACCCTGTCGCAGATCGATACCGTGGTATTCGACAAGACCGGGACCCTGACAACCGGCCAGCTGCGGGTCACCGGCGTGCTTTCGTTCCAGCCCGAAGCCTGGCCGGAGGAGCGCCTGCTGACCCTGGCGGCCTCCCTTGCTGAACACACCACCCATCCGGTTGCCGCCTCGGTCGTGGACCTCGTGCAGCGCCGTGGCCTCGGCCATATCGGCCACGAGGCGGTGGCGTTCATGGTCGGTCACGGCCTGACCAGCACGGTCGACGGCGACGCGATCGCGCTCGGCAGCGCCCACTTCCTGATAGACCATCAGCAAGTCGACTTTTCGTTCTGGCAAGAGGGGATCGAAGCCCTCGGCAGCGGCGGTGAGACTCTGCTCTACCTGTCGCGCAACGGCCGGCCGCTCGGCGCTATCGCGCTGGCGGACCGCCTGCGCCCGGAAGCCCCGGTGGTCCTGCAGCGGCTGCGGGCCCTGGGGGTCAGACGCCTCGGCATGATCACCGGCGATCGCCGGGTCCAGGCACGGGCCCTGGGGCGCGAGCTTGGCCTCGACAGCGTGTTCGCGGAGGCTGCGCCGGAGGAGAAGGCAGGGATCGTCCAGGCCCTGCGCGAAAGCGGCGACACGGTTGCCTTCGTCGGTGATGGGGTCAACGATGGACCGGCCCTGATGACCGCCGATACCGGCATCGCCATGATGGGGGCGGCCGACATCGCCCGCGCCACCGCTGACGTCGTCCTGCTGGACGACTGCCTGCACGGCGTCGCCGATGCCATCGCCCTGTCGCGCAACGCC
>CAYNIS010000263.1:0-5515 GCA_964397055.1 uncultured Rhodospirillaceae bacterium
CGTCGCGCTCGCCCTGCCGCTTAAGGGCGCCAGGGTTGTTCAGGCTCGCAACCACCGCCCGCAAGGGGCGGCCGAAGTCGCGTGCCTCGCCAAGATGCTGCATCGCGTCCTCGCAGTGCTCGGCGACCGCCAGGGCCCGGGGCGGGCCGGCCAGCAGGGCAACGGCGAGTGTCAAAAGGCCGATCGCGATCGATGCCCGCATCCAACGAACCTCCCTCTCACTCCGCGCAGGCGGCCTCCAACGCGCTGACCGCCTCGAACGCCGTCTCCGCCAGATCCAGGCCCGTGACCAGCACCCGGTCGGTCGACGTGCTGCGCCATTCCATCGCCGGTCCCTCATGTGCCGCCCGGCCCTGGCGCATCAGTCGCGTTTCCAGGAGCCCGACCGCATCGTCGAGGTCGCGCGCCGCCGGCGCCAGCGCCTGACAGTTCTCCTCTGCCAGCGCGCTCGCCCCGCACGCTGTTTCCAAGCCTGCCAGAATCCGCCTTACCGTCTCGTCAATGACACCGGCGGTCTCGATCGTCTCCTTGAGGCCCGCGTCTGTGGCGCGGCGCAACCCGACCACCCAGTTGGAGATGACGGTGGCCTCGCGCTGGCGGGCGACGGCATGCAGTTGCCTCGCCTCCCGGCTCAGACCCTGCCATTTCCCGAGGAGCGCGGGACACGCTTCCTCGGCCCGGCCCGGAACGGCCGCGAAGACGCAGAGCATCGGGACAAAGGCGAGGAGCCTCATCGGGTCATCCCTGGCTGAGGAACCGCCTGGTGACGAGGCCCAGCCCCCGGGCGGCGAGTGACGCGGCGACCCCGAACGGGGTCAGCGCCGGGCCGTGGGCGCGGCCGGTCACCAGGACCGCGCGGCGGCCGAGGGCGGCGAGCGACTGGCGGGCCACCGTCTCCGCGGGGATGGCACCGGGAAGGTGGTCCCGGTCAAACCCGGCGGAGCCGCCGAAGCGGCTCTGCGTCGGGCCGGGACAGACGCACAGGACGTCGACCGGCTGACCGCGCAGTTCTTCCGCCAGGCCGAGGGCGAGGTAGAGGTCGAAGGCCTTGGTCGCGGCATAGGTCGTGAGATACGGCGTCGGCGCGAAGGCCGACCCGCTGGAGAGGATGATGACCCCCGCGCGCCGCCCGGCCGCCTCGGCCCGGTCCAGCATCCCCGGCACGAGCGCGCGGGTCAGCACCAGCGGGGTCACGACATTGACCTCCACCGTCGCCCGTTCGGCCCTCGGGTCGTTGTCGAGCACGGCCCCGAACCGGCCGAGCCCGGCGTTGTTGATCAGGAGATCGACCTCGGCAGCCTCCGCCGCGTCAATCGTGGTGTTTCGGCCGGCATCGGTCGCGAGATCGGCGATGACGCAGGTGACCGAACGGCCCTGGGCCATCAGCGGGGCTGCCGTCGCGTTCAGCCGGTCCTCGTCACGGCCGACGAGGACCAGCCTCGTGGTGGTCGGCAGTTCGGAGGCGAAGGCGGCGCCGATGCCGCTCGACGCCCCGGTGACGAGGGCGGCTGCAGGCGGCGGGCGGCTGGGTCGGCGCTGTCTCATCGGTCCTCGGCGGTAGTGTCCTGGGGTGCGCAGTAGGTCAGGCGGCCGGCTTGCCGGCCACCGGTACCCTGGTTCGACCTCGCGCGGTCGGCGTCGCCGTCAAGTCCGCGGTCGGATCGGTCGCACCCGGGTCCTCGCCGGCGACAAGCACCGCGATGCGGTCCAGTTGATCATCATGGGTCATGATGACCTGGTCGGCGAAGGCTTCGAGCTTGGCGATGTTCTCCGGGCTCGCATCATCCAGCGCCATCGCCGGCCGATCCTTCGGCGGGACGGCATCGTAGCGCAGGTTGATGCGCTGATAGTTGTTGCCGAGGCGGTGGGTCAGGCTGCGTTCGGCGCGGTCCGCCTGGGCGTCCATCGGCATCGCCAGGAGCGGCGTGTTGTTGAGCGGGCTTGCCCAGTCGATCGCCCCCCAGCCCTGGATCGTCTCCGGATCGGTATGGGTTCGGAACTCGCCGGTACCGATCGAGACGACGACGATCTCCTGGTCCGGCGCCTTGAGCGTCTCGGCGTCGACCAGGGCGTCTTCGGCCGGGTTGTTGGAATGGATGCCGCCGTCGACGAAGGAGAATTTCTCCGCCCCCAGGATCGCCCCGGTCGCCGCATCGGTGCCGCCCGGCAGCGACCAGACCGTTGCCGGCGGGAAATACGTCGGGGCGGCGGACGTCGCGCGCGCGGCGTCGCGCATCAGGAAATCCGGGCCGCTGCCCTCGCTCTCCTTATGGAAGGCAAGGAACTGCGCGCCTTTTTGAAGCTGGTCATAGGCGGGGATCATCACGCTGACCAGCGCGTCCGACAGCTTGGTGCCGCCGAATTTGTCGGCCAGCGCCTGTTCCAGACCGGCCGGGTCGTAGCGCGGCTTGCCCATGGACAGAAACAAGCGGTTCGCGATCTCCGATGTGTGGCCGAGGCCCCGTTCCAGCTTGTCGCTGCCGAGATAGCGGCCAGCCAGACCGCGCAGCTTCTGGAAGATGTTCTGGTCGAAGATCGCCGGGCCGTTCTCCCGATAGAAGTCGACCAGTTCGGCGGCGGTGTACTTCGGCTGCCCTAGCGTATCCGGATCCGGAACCGAGAGACCGAGGGCGATGATGCCGCCGGTGGAGGTGCCGCAGACCAGATCGAAGCTCTGTGAGATCGGTTTGCCCGTGCGCGCCTCGATTTCGGCCAGAAGCTTGGCCGGGACGATGCCGCGGATGCCGCCGCCGTCGATCGCCAGCACGCGGAAGGGCCGCTTCCCGGAACCTTTCGTGGCAGCTGCCATGGGGCCGGTCAGCCGATCATTCGGGCAGGTCGAGATAGACCCGGAAGCGCGGCCGCCCGGCGAAATGGGTGACCGCGGCATAGGTTGCGACGAAGCCGATCTGGTCCGCCTTGCGCGCCATGGCGGCAAGGCGCGGATGGGGTTCGGCGCCGGTGACGTCCCGGATGATCGGCAGGACGTCGACGATCGGCAGCCCGCGTTCCCGCCAGAACACGAGGCGTGTGGCCGATGGATCCATGCCGAGGGAGAGCGTCACCTCCCCCACCCGGTAGCCGTGGGTCGCCAGGACGTCGATCGACCGGCGGAGGCTCGCCGCGACGGCCTTTCCGATGTCGCCGCGCCCGGCAACCCGCACCGCCCCGACGACCTTGTCGGTCGAGATGCCGGCGTAGTCGACGAAGTAGTACTTGACCAGCTTGACGGTATTGTCGGCGGCCTCGATCCCGATCGTCTTGAGCGGAATCTCGACCTCCGCGGGGTCGACGAGATGGCCGGCGAGACGCGGCCAGATCGGCAGCTGGCGGTAGGCGTCCTCAAGCACCTTGAGAAGGTCCGCATGATGCACGGCCGGCCACTCGATGACCTGGGCGTAGCTGTTCCAGCCGAAGCCGAAGCCGTCCTTGTCGATTGTAAGGCCGCAGATCGCGTCGAACGCGAAGACCTTGCCGCCGGTGACCGCGCGCGCGGACTTGAAGACGCCCCGCATCCAGAGGAACGCGGCCGACGTCCCGGCGTATTCCGCAACCTTGCCGTGAACGCGCCGGGTCCGGCCGTGGTCGTCAAGAAAGGCGGGAAAGCTCAGATGGTTGATGGAGATGACGCTGCCATCCTCGTCGAGGTAGAGGAAGGTCCTGACCACGTCGGGATGGGCGAAATTGCGCTGCACCAGTTCGGCGCGGGTGGCATCGATCGCCCCCTCGTCGACGGCGGTCTCCAGGATCGACGCGACCGCCCCTTCGATGTCACCGGACCAGCTGGGAACCGTGGGATCGAAGTCCTGGCCGAAGCGGGCCCGGGCTTCCACCATCCGTTCGTCGACCGTCGTCATGGCAACTCCGTCCCTTGTTCCGAGCGTACGGGATGCAGGCGTACACATCGTCCCCTGTCGGCGGCGGCATGCTACGCAAAGGTCGCGGCAATAGCACGCAGATCCTGGGCCGGCATGTGACCGGACCCGGGCTCGAAGGATCCCGCGGTCAGCCGGTCTTGAGGCCACGCCCGGCATGAGCTTTTCTGGCGCGGCACCACCCAATCCCCAGGCTCAGACCCCAGGACCAGATCATGTCGCAACCCAGCCTGCCGGCGATTGTCGCCGACCTTGACGCCGCCGCCCGCAGGGAGACGAGCCCCTGTGCAATGGGCCGGATGGTCTGGCGCATCTGGGGCGAGGGGCCGCCGGTGCTGTTGCTGCACGGCGGCTACGGGTCGTGGACCCACTGGGTGCGCAACATCGAGCCCCTGGCCCGGGACCACACCGTGATCGCACCCGATCTTCCCGGCCTCGGCGACAGCGCATCGGTCGGGCGGATGTATTCGGAGGAAAGCCTGACCGACATCCTGACGGAGGGCTTCGACCAAGTGTTTGCCGACCGTCCGGCCCCGACCGTCGTCGGCTTTTCCTTCGGCGGGCTGCTGGGCGGGCTGATGGCCGCCCGCCGCCACGACCGCATCGCGCGCATGGTGGTGGTCGGGGCGACAGCACTCGGCCTGCCGCGGGAAGAGCTGGAGGAACTAGGGGTCGAGAAACCGGGCCTGCCGGAGGAGGAGGCGCGCGCGATCCACCGCCGCAACCTCGAGATTCTGATGATCGCCGACCCGGCCAACATCGATGAGCTCTCGATCGACCTGCAGATGATCAACCGGCGCCGCGCCCGTATCCGCTCGCGCAAGTTCGCCCGTGCGGATGCGCTGGCCGTCGCCCTGAGGGCGATGTCCTGCCCGATCGCCGGCATTTGGGGCGAGCTGGATTCGACCGCGACCCCCTACGTCGACCAACGCCGCGAGCTCTTCCAGGAGATCCAGCCGGGCTCTCCGTTCCACGTCATTCTCGAGGCCGGCCACTGGGTCCAGTACGAGGCCGCCGACGCCTTCAACGCCGCCCTCCTCGACATCATGGGCCGCTGAGGACCACGTCCAGAGCGCTTTCCAGCCGGACGGAACCGGCCCGGCGGTCCGGAAAATGCTCAAATTCAAGTGATTGGCGCGAGTTCTGACGAACAACTCGCTAGAAGAGAAGGCGCGCCAGGTCCAACTCGGCAGGCTTCAGGCGAACGAAGGGGACGCCGAGGGCTTCCAGCACCGTCCGTGCCGTCATCGCATCGATGTCCGACAGGCCCTCTGTCCCGCCGTCGATCAGCACCGCGGGCCGGCCGAGAAAGCCGGACAGAACGGCAAGGTCGGGATCCGTGCCGATGAAGCTGCGCGCGCCTGACAGGAGCCGGGTGGCAGCCGCCAACGATCGGTCAGCCGCGCCCGCGCCCCCGACCTCGACGACCTCGCCCTCGGCGCGCAGTCGCTCCAGCATGTCCGTCGGCAGGGCTCCTCCAACGGCCCGGTAGCCCGGTTGCATACCCTCGGCAGGCGGCACGTCGAGCCGCTCGAACACGGCATGGGCGAGCAGGTGATCGAGGGGGCTGCGGCCGGACCCGTGGAAGCGGAAGACGCCGTCGATCAGCACTTCGGGGCCGAGGCGGTGAAACCCGTCGA
>CAYNIS010000264.1:0-676 GCA_964397055.1 uncultured Rhodospirillaceae bacterium
GGGTCACCACCGGCAGGCTCGCGATCCCTTGCGTTTCGGTGACACTGCGGTCCGGCCCGGCCAGCATCAGGTCCAGCCGCTGGCCGTCGACGGTGATCTCCGCCACGCGCAGGCCGTCGTTGAAGGCATCGATCGCCGCGCCGAGCTCGCGCACCGACAGGCCGCTGTCGGCCAGCCGGACCGTGTCCGGGATCACCCGGACCTCCGGTGCGCCCAGTTCCAGCCCCGGGATCGGGCGAACCTGGTTGTTCTCCTCGCGCGGGAGTGCCCCGCTGACCATGCCGAAGGCCTGCTGGGCGAGCCCCAGGATCACCGGCAGGTCGGGTCCGGACACGTCGAGGTCGATGGTCCGCCCGCCGCCGACGCCGCGGCCGAAGATCGACGGCTGGGTGAAGATGCCGAAGGTGCCGGGTTCGGAGAATACCGGCCGGCGCAGGATCGGGATCAGCTCCGCGACCCGATCGGGCTGTTCGGCGCGCGCGCCCAGGAACGTCCGCGCCTCGAACGCGACGAAGAAGAAGTGCTTCATCTTCGGCGGGCCGCCCTCCTCCGGCTCGGCCCCGGTTTCGGTCGACCAGTGCGGGCGGACGGCGTCCTCGACCTTGCGGGCGATCTCGTCCAGAGAGTTTTTGAGTGTCGGCGCTTGGCCTATAGCTGTGGCCATTTTGACAAGCCG
>CAYNIS010000264.1:686-5509 GCA_964397055.1 uncultured Rhodospirillaceae bacterium
GGCGGACGGCGTCCTCGACCTTGCGGGCGATGTCGGTCGCGGTCGCGAGGTTGTAGCCGGGCGGCGGCAGGATGATGCCGAACACCAGGTTGCGGTTGCCCTCCGGCAGGTATTCGAGCTTCGGCAGCAGCACCCAGGTCGCGACACTGGCCGCCACCGTCACCGCCGCAACGATGCCGAGCGCGAGCGAACGGCTGCGCGTCACCGCCCGGGTCAGCCCGACCGCCCCCGCGACGAAGCCGCGGCCGAAGTGGTCGATGCCGGGCAGCTTGACCCGGGTGTCCTCGACGCCGACCGAGCCGGCCAGGAGCCAGGCCGACAGCGCCGGGATGACCGTGACCGCGACCACCAGGGACAGGAGGACGGAGACCGAGATCGCGACCGCGATGTCGCGGAACAGCTGGCCGACCTCCAGCTCCATGATCAGGACCGGGATGAACGCCATCACCGTGGTGAGGGCGGACACCAGGATCGCCCCCCAGACCTGGGCGGCCCCGCGATAGGCGGCCTCGGCCGGCGGCACGCCCTGCTGGCGCAGGCGGAAGATGTTCTCCAGCACCACGATCGCGGCGTCGACCACCATGCCGATCGCGAACGCCATGCCGGCCATGGAGACGACGTTGATCGACCGGCCGAGCGCCGCCATCGCGACGAAGGTGCCGATCACCGAGACCGGCATCGCCAGCGCCACGACCAGGCTCGCCCGCCAGGAGCGCAGGAAGGTCATCAGCACGATCGCGGCGAGGAGACCGCCGACATAGATGTTGGAGATGACGAGGTCGATCGACGAGTTGATGTAGATCGTCTCGTCATAGACCTGCCGCATGATGAGGCCCCGGGCCGGCAGGAAGTCGCGGTTGAGGTCGTCGACCGCGGCCTGCAGGCCGGCCATGGTCTCGATCACGTTGGCACCGGTCTCGCGGATCGCGTTGACCGCCAGCGCCGGCTCGCCGAGCACGCGGATGACCGCGCTCGGGTCCTTGTAGCCGAAGCTGACCCGCCCGACATCGGCGACGGTGATCCGGCTCACCCGGCCGGAGGCGGGGTCGCGAGAAGACCGCAGCACGACCTCCTCGACCTGGCGGACGGTCTCGAAGTCGCCCTCGGTGCGGACGACGTAGCGGCGCTTGCCCTCCTCCACGTCGCCGGCGGAGATCGACGCGTTGGCCTGGCGCAGGGTGGTCACCACCTGGCCGACGGTGAGGCCGAAGCGGGCCAGGCGCTCAGGGTCGATCTCGACCCGCATCTCGCGCTCTGCGCCGCCGAACAGGTTGGTCCGGGCAACGCCGGAAACCCGCTCCATGCGCTCCTGGATCACGTCCTCGCCGAAGTCGCCGAACGACGCGATCTCCGCGGTGTTGCCGTCGACCCGGGTGATCACGAACCAGGCGATCGGGCTGTCCTCGGCCGACGCCGCCTCGATCGTCGGTTCGTCCGCTTCCTCCGGATAGCCGTTGACCCGGTCGAGCCGGTTGGCGACCAGGAGCAGGGCACGGTCCATGTTCTGGGTGATCGAGAACTCCAGCGTGATCTCCGCCGAGCCGGTGGAGATCGTGCTCTCCATCTCCTCCAACCCGTCGAGGCCCTTCAGCACCTCCTGCTGGCGATTGACGATCTCCCGCTCGATCTCGACCGGGGCGGCGCCGGGCCAGCTGGTATTGACGGTGATCACCGGGCGGTTGAGGTCGGGGGCGAGCTGGATCGGGATCGCGAGCAGCGAGACGATGCCGAACATCACCACCATGAAGACGGCGGCGATGACCGCGATCGGCCGCTCGATCGACGCACGGATAGGGTCCATCAACTGGCCTCCTCGGAACGCACCGGCTGCCCGGGGCGCAAGCGTTCATTGCCGCGAATGATGACGAGGTCGCCGGGTTCGAGCCCGCTCAGCACCTCGAAACGGTTGCCGACCGCCAGGCCAAGCTCGACCACCCGGGGCTGGGCCGCCCCGTCCTGGTCGACGAACACGCCAGCACCGTCGGCCGTCAGGTTGATGCCGTCCTTGTGCACGGTCACGACCTGGCGTGGTGTGCCGACCGGGATCGCCAGGGTCAGGCTCTGGTTGAGGGCGAGGTCCTTCGCCGGATCGACATCCGCGAGCGTGAAACGCACCGCCCGCGTGCGGGTCAGGGGGTTGTCCTCCAGCACGACCGCGCGCACGGAGGCCCGGGCGGCGGCCCCGCTCTCGAACGCGACATCGACCCCGACCCCCGGCGACAGGCTGACGACCCGGTCGACCGGCACGTCGGCCTCGATCTCCAGGTTGTCGACGTCGATCAGGGTCACGACCGGGCCGCCGATCTGCATGAAGGCGCCGGGTTGCGCGTGGCGGAGAGAGACGATGCCGGGATAGGGGGCACGGACCTCCGACCGGTCCTCGTTGAGTTCGGCCAGCGCCAGATTGTTGCGCGCGCGCAGGACATTGGCCTCGGCAACCGCGACCGCGGCCCGCCGGGCGAACAGCTCCTGCTCGGCATCCTCGGTCCGCGCCTGGCTGAACGCCGCGGACCCGCGCAGGCCCTCGACGCGGTCGAATTCCTGCTGGGCGCGGGCGACATTGGCGGTGACCGAGCGCAGCAGGGCTTCCGCCTCCGCAAGCGCGGCGCGGGCAAGCTCCGCTTCCAGGGCCATGCGTTCCGGATCGATGACGGCCAGGACGTCGCCGGCCGCGACCCGGTCGCCGACATTGACGGGGACGGAGTCGACCGGGCCGGAGATCGCGGCGGCGACCACGCCCGACTGCTTGGCGACGATCCGGCCGATCACCGGAAAGGTCTGGCTCAACGGCTGCACGACCACCGGGTCGACGGTCACCAGGGACGCCGGCGGCCCGCCCTGGGCGTGGGCGGTCGCGACGGCGAACGGCGAGAGCATCAGAACGGCAGCCAGGAGCGCGCACGCGGCCGGCAGGATCAGTCTCGGCATGGTCGGGTCAGCACTCCGGCTGTCGGGCTGGCGGCGCGCAGAAAACGGCGGGCGCCGACGCCGACGCGAACAACGCCCTGGAAATGAGACGCAGAACGCATCTTCGCTACCCTGATACTCGGCGAATTCCTGGGCGGATGCCGAATACCGGGTTTGCGTCTGCCGAACGATCCGGCGTTTGTTGCGCGGTCCTCACGGTTGATGGAGACTTGAACGACGATCCGCGCCGCGTAACAGCCCGTTGAAGAGCCATGGCCACCCTTCTTCTCAGCCATCCCGCCTGCTTCGAACACGATACCGGCCTCGGCCATCCGGAACGCTCGGCGCGCCTCAAGGCCGTCATGGAAGCGCTCGCCGCCGATGAATTCAGCGAGCTGATCCGGCGGGAGGCGCCGCGGGCGGAGGTTGAACAGCTCGCCCGAGTCCACCCCATGGCCTATGTCGAGCGCACGCTGAAGGCGATCCCGGAACTCGATCACTTCATGCTCGACAGCGACACCATCGTCTCCCCCGGCTCCGGGGAGGCCGCCTTGCGCGCCGCCGGCTCCGTCGTCGCCGCGGTCGACGCGGTCATGGGCGGGGAGGTCGGCAACGCCTTCTGTGCCGTGCGCCCGCCCGGCCATCATGCCGAACCGTCACGGTCGATGGGGTTCTGCCTGTTCAACAATGTCGCCGTCGGGGCGGCCCACGCCCATGTGGCGCACGGTCTGAAGCGCATCGCGATCATCGATTTCGATGTCCACCACGGCAACGGCACGCAGGCGATGGCCTGGGACGAGCCCTGGATGTTCTACGCCTCGACCCACGAATCCCCGCTCTATCCGGGGACGGGCTTCCGGCGCGAACGCGGCAGCCATTTCAACGTCTTCAACGTGCCGCTGCCGCCGGGCACCAAGTCGAGCCAGTTCCGCCACGCGATCGAGGCCCTGATCATACCGGAGCTGGAGGTCTACCGCCCGGAACTGGTGATGATCTCGGCCGGGTTCGACGCCCATTCCGGCGACCCGCTCGCCACCCTCGACCTCGAGGACGAGGACTACGCCTGGGTCACGCGCCAGCTCTGCCAACTGGCCCACGGCCTCTGCCACGGGCGCGTCGTCTCTGTGCTGGAGGGGGGCTACGACCTGAAGAGCCTCGCGGACGCGACCGTGCTGCATGTCCGCGAACTGATGCGCGCGGCATGAGGAAAGGGACGATGGCCGATCCGAAAGAGGTGACCGACCTCAGCTTCGAGGAGGCGCTGGCCGAGCTCGAGGCGATCGTCCGCCAGATCGAGGAGGGCTCCGGCAAGCTCGACGAGGCGATCACGGCCTACGAGCGGGGCGTGGCCTTGAAGCGCCAGTGCGAGGCACGGCTGGCGGACGCCCGGGCCAAGATCGAAAAGATCACGGTCGCCGGCGACGGGGCCGTCGCCACCGTCCCCTTCGACGCCGGGTGACGTCGGTCCTGGTGACCTTGGCCCCCACATGAAGCGCCCGCGGGTCGATCAGGCGCTGGTCGATCTCGGCCTGGTCGAAAGCCGGGCGAAGGCCCAGGCGCTGAT
This sequence comes from uncultured Rhodospirillaceae bacterium, assembly GCA_964397055.1. GTDB lineage: Bacteria > Pseudomonadota > Alphaproteobacteria > CAYNIS01 > CAYNIS01 > CAYNIS01. The sequence goes on from CAYNIS010000264.1 coordinate 5,158, forward strand.
CATGGCCGGCCTCGTCTATGCGGGCGACCGGCGGATCGACAAGCCGGGCCAGCCTGCCCCCGCCGACGCGGCCCTGACCGTGAAGGGCCAGGATCACCCCTGGGTGTCGCGCGGTGGCCTGAAGCTCGCGCACGGCCTCGACCATTTCGCGATCGATCCGGCCGGGCTCATCGGCGCCGATATCGGGGCGTCGACCGGCGGCTTCACCGATGTCTTGCTCGCCCGCAAGGCGGCCCGCGTCTATGCCGTCGATGTCGGCACCAACCAGCTTGCCTGGAAGCTGCGCCAGGACCCGCGGGTGGTGGTGATGGAACGCACCAACGCCCGGCATCTGACCGTCGCCGACCTGCCC
>CAYNIS010000265.1:0-5493 GCA_964397055.1 uncultured Rhodospirillaceae bacterium
CGCGCGGCCCCCTTTTCATTTGGTGCCGAACATCCGGTCGCCGGCGTCGCCCAGGCCCGGGATGATGTAGGCATGGTCGTCGAGGTGGCTGTCGATCGCCGCGACCCAGAGCGGCACGCCCGGATGGGCCTCCTGGAACGCGCGGATGCCCTCCGGGGCGGCGATCAGCGACATCAGCCGCAGGTGGTCGACGGCAACACCGACCTCTCGCAGGATCGACGCCGCGTGGATCGCGGAATAGCCGGTCGCCAGCATCGGGTCGGCCAGGATGAAGTGGCGGTCATCCGGATCCGGCAGGACGCGCAGGTATTCGACCGGACGGTGGGTTTCCGGATCGCGGTAGAGCCCGATATGGCCGACACGCGCGGCCGGGACCAGCTCGACCAGCGCATCCGACATGGCGAGCCCGGCGCGCAGGATCGGCACGACCGCGAGCTTCCGGCCGGCAAGGACCGGCGCGTCCATCTCAACCAGCGGGGTCTCGATCCGGCGGCTGGCGAGCGGCAGGTCGCGGGTCAGCTCATAGCCCATCAGGAGCGAGATTTCGTGCAGCAGCCGGCGGAAATCGAGCGTCGAGCACGCCTTGTCCCGCATCAGCGACAGCTTGTGCAGGATCAGCGGGTGGCCGACGACGTGGAGGGTCGCCGGATCGGGGATAGCGGCCGAGTCTTGGTGGGTCATGCGAGGGCTCCACGGCCCGATCGGGAAGCGTCGGTTCGGGGGACGTCGGGGTCAGGCGACGTTCAGGCTGCCGGGCGCGATCGTCGACTGCAAGTCCGGTGCCGATGGCGACAGCCGCGCCAGGTCCTGCGACCGCGGCGGTTTGCCGGCATGCTTCATCGCCTGGGGGATCGTGCCCAGCACCACCTGATTGCGCCCCCGGCGCTTTGCCGCATAAAGGGCGAGGTCGGCGGCGGTCACGAGGTCATGAACCTCGACATTGAGCTCAACCTCGATCAGGCCGAAGGACGCCGTGACGTGCAGATCCGTCCCGTTCGGCATGGCCAGCCCGGTCTTTCGGATGTCATCGCGCAGGCGGTCGATGACGACGAAGCCGGCGGCACTGCCGACATCCTTCAGGCAGATCAGGAACTCCTCCCCGCCCATTCGATAGGCATCGTCGAACGACCGGATGCTGCGGTTGATGATCCCGGCGACGGCGGCCAGAACCCGATCGCCGGCATCGTGGCCGTGGGTGTCGTTGACGCTCTTGAAGAAGTCGATGTCGGCGATGGCGACACAGAAGCTGTGGCCGGATCGGCGGAACCGGTTCATCTCATGATCGATGTTCTCGATCATGTCCTGGCGATTCCTGAGGCCGGTGAGCGGGTCGATATTCGACGCCGCGACGTTGAACGCCCGTTCGATCCGGCGCAGTTGGGTGACGAATTCGTCGAACCGGCTCATCACGACGTCATAGGCGTCGAGTCCGGGGCGGCGACCGGCATGGGCCTCGGCCAGCAGCACGTCGGCCAGGCGATGCATGTCGTCGTGCAGCTTGGCGAGACGGTCGATCACCGGCTGTGTCGCGAGATCGCCCTCGCCGATGTCGCGCATCCAGCGGTGCAGGCCGGACGGGGCGGCCAGGCCGTCGGAAACCTCCGCGCGCTGGTCGGCGAACAGCATCGCGCGTTGCCAGCGGGCGATCCAGCGCAGGTGTTCGTCGAGGACATCCGGGAGACCGATGCCGACGGCGCGCCGCGTCATGCCCATGCCCGTCCCTTGACCGTCGCCAACCGATGCCGCTCAGGCGACCCGACGGATAGCGGACAAAGGTTTCGATTTGCTTTGGCTGCCCGAAACGCGCCTAGCCGGAACGCGCTTAGCTGAAACGCGCCTAGCCGAAACGCGCTCGCCGGGTTTCCGGTCAGTCGGCGATCCATGCCGCCCTCACGCCCTCCAGGCTCCCGGCGGGGATCGCGGCCCGGATATCGCGCATCAGCCGGGTCATCGTGGCGACGTTGTGCTGGGTCAGAAGCTGGCCGCCATTGGTCTCACCGGCCCGCAGCAGATGGTGGATGTAGCCGCGCGAGTAGGTCGCGCAGACCGGGCACGGGCAGTCCGGGTCGATCGGGTCGGGGTCGTTGCGGAACCGCGCATTGCGAAGGTTGAGCCGGCCGCCCGGCTGGCCCTTGACCAGCGCCCAGCCGTGGCGGGCGATGCGCGTCGGCGAAACGCAGTCGAAGGTATCCATGCCAAGCGCCACCCCGGCCAGGATATCGTCGATGCCGCCGATGCCGAGCAGATGCACCGGCCGATCGGGGTGGATGTGGTCGATGCACATCCCGACGACCTCCGTCATCTGGTCCTTGGTCGCCCCGAGCGAGCCGCCGATCGCCGTGCCGAAGAACGCCCGGTCGCGGGTCCATTCACTGCTTTCGGCCCGCAGGTCCGGGTAGATGCCGCCCTGTACGATGCCGTAGAGCGCCTGGCGGCCGTCATCGCCACGCTGAAATTCGGCGATCGACCGGTCGCCCCAGCGCTGCGACAGCCGCATCGAGGCCTCAGTATAGGCGCGCTCGACATGGAAGGGCGTGCATTCGTCGAGCTGGACGATGAGATCGGCGCCGAGGGCCCGCTGGATCCCGATCGACGACTCCGGCGTCAGGCTCAGGATCGACCCGTCATGGTACGACTTGAACCGCGCGCCATCCTCCGACACCTCGATCAGCGTCTTCTCGCGGGGCTCGGACGCATCCTTGCCGCGCCGCCCCTTGATCTCGTCGGCGACCGACCCGTGGCCCATGGAGAAGATCTGGAAGCCGCCGCTGTCGGTCAGCATCGGGCCGTTCCAGCCCATGAAGCGATGCAGGCCGCCCAGGCGCTCGATCACCTCCGCCCCTGGCTGGATCATCAGGTGATAGGTGTTGGAGAGGATGATGTCGGTGCCGGCGGCCCGCATCTGATCCGGGGTCAGGCCCTTGATGGCGGCCTTGGTGGCGCAGAAGATGAAGTTTGGCGTGGCGATCGTGCCGTGCGGGGTCGCGAGGCGCCCGGTGCGCGCGCGGCTGGTCGCCGACCGCGCGGTCACGTCGAAGGCGAAGGCCGGGGCGGCGTCCGCCAAGGCGCTCATGCCCCAGCACTCATACCGCAGCACTTCATACCGGGGCCGCCAGCCGGCCGTCGCCCGTCCCGTCCGCCAGCAGGCCACGGGCGAGATAGAGGAACGGCGTGTCGAGGGCGGCGACCACAAGGCGGATCGCGTAGGTGCCGAGAATGTAGGTCCACAGGAGGGCTACCAAGCCGACCGGTTCCGGCGCCAGGACCACCCAGGCGAGGACCGAGAACACGGTGTTGTCGACCAGGCCGGAGATCGCCGTCGACGCATTGTTGCGCAGCCACATGTGGCGGCCCTGGGTGCGGGCGCGCAGCGCCTGATAGAGCCAGATATCCCCGAGCTGGCTGGTCAGGTAGGCCACCATGCCGGCGACGAAGAGCGCCGGCGCCGGTGTGAACAACGCCGCCATGTGGTCGTGCATGCCGACGGCCCAGGCCAGGTCGGCGCCGGCCTCCGCCGCGGTCAGGGGGCGGAAGCCGAGGGTCGCGATGCCGAGCACTGTCCACAGGAGGTAGGCCGCGAACCCCAGATAGACCCCCTGGCGGGCGGCGGCGGGCCCATAGCGCTCGGCCAGAAGGTCGGTCGCGAGATAGGTCGAGGAGAAGAGAACGGTGCCGAGGGCCACCGGATGGTCGAACAGGCCGAACTGCACCGGTTTCAGCACCTGGAGATTGGCGCCGATGATCGCGACCGCGATGTAGACGTGAAGGCCGGAGGCCCCGAACAGCCGGGCGAGCCCGACGATCGCCCCGAAGCAGACGAGGAGCTGGACGAGCCAAACCGCTTCCGGCGGGGAAGCCGCGAGGAATGAGACCAGCCCGTCCGGGGACAGTGCGAACATCGCCGGCCGTCAGCGCCGGTCAGGAGGCCGCGACGGCTGCCTTCGCCTCCAGCACCTGGCGGCGGATCGGCCGCAGGTCGGGGTGCAGCTTGGTCTCGGCAGTGCCGGCCAGATACGCGTCGAGGCCGCCCTTGTGTTCGATCGTGCGCAGGCCGTGAGTCGACACGCGCATGCGGATCGACCGCTTCAGCACTTCGGAGAAGATGGAGATGTCCTGCACGTTGGGCAGGAAGCGCCGGCGGGTCTTGTTGTTGGCGTGACTGACGTTGTTGCCGGTCAGCACACCCTTGCCGGTCACCATGCAGCGGCGGGCCATGATCGAAACATCCCTACTCAGGCAAACCACCCGTCCGGCGGTTTGCCCACGGTCACAAAAACACCAAGCCGGCCCGTCGGGGCCGGCCAGCACTTGAATTCAAGCGTCCTAGTTACGCGCAAAGGGCCGGAACGTCAATCGAAAGCGCGCCCATGCCGGCCAATGCTTGCCGGCCAATGCTTGCCGGCCAATGCTTGCCGACCACCGCGTACCGGCCACCGCGAGCCCCGGGGTCGGCTCTCGACGAACGACGATGGCGGCGCCATAGATGGCCATAAACCAAAACGGACGAATTTGGGGGGAGGAAGATGGTCGACGGCAAGGTGATCGTGGTCACCCAGGTCCTGCATTTCGTCGGCAAGGCCTCGGCCCGGGTCCTGCGCGACCAGGGGGCGAGGGTGATCTGTCATGACGACACCTTCGACGATGCGGGCGCCCGGGACGCCTTCCTGGCCGAGGTCGAGGGGGTCGAGGCTTCGCCGTCCAAGACCGGGGCCGGTGCCATCGCCCAGGCGATCGACGGGCACGGCCGGATCGACGCGCTCGTCTCCAACGATGCCTACCCGGCGCTGCGCGCGCCGATCGTCGAAGCGAGCCTCGCCGACTTCCGGGAGACGCTGGAGAAGCTGATGGTCCAGCCGCTGGCCAACGCCGCTGCGGCATTGCCGGCGATGCGCCGGGCGGGCAAGGGCTCGATCGTGCTCGTGACCTCCGCCGCACCGTTCAAGGGTCTCCCGAACTACGGCATGTACGTCGCCGCCCGGGCGGGTGCCAACGGCCTTGCCGTGTCCATGGCGAAGGAGGTCGCGAAGGACGGCATCCGGGTCAATGCGGTCGCCCCGAACTATATCGAGAGCCCGACCTACTTCCCGCCGGCCCTGCTGGCCGATCCCGAGTCGCTGGCCAAGATCCAGAAGAACATCCCGCTCGGGCGCCTCGGCCAGCCGGAGGAGGTGGGGTCGGTCATCGCTCTTCTGTGCGGTGATGCCGCCGGCTTCCTGACCGGCCAGGTGATCCCGATCGCAGGCGGGTGGCCGTGATCGACAAGGCCGCCCGCCCAATCACTTAACCGCCGGTTCTGATGCCGGCTCGCAACACGCTGATGCAAAACCGCCGCAGCCTGCACCGGCGCCATTGACGATCCCGCGGCCGGTGCGGTCTGTGATGACTGACGGCATGCGCCGGGATCACGCACGGGATCGGGTCAACGGCGGCCGCGACGGGGGAGAAGCTGGCGGGCATGGTGCGTGTGGCGCGCGGCGAGGGTGTGGTGATCGA